>JAEZHS010000200.1 GCA_023436825.1 Pseudomonadota bacterium
GCACCGGACGCCATCGAGCTTCGCGATGGTGCGGTGTATGGCGGCGGACAATCGATTCCCTTCGCGATGCTGGTCGGCGCGGACGGCCTCAAGGTGCGGGGCACGTTCACCGCGCCTGCCGTCCCGCACGACGCATCGCGCCTGGAGAACCACCAGTCTCCCGCCTGGCATGCACCGAGCTTCCACGCCCACGCGGTCGACCTCTCGGTCGATGAGGATACGGGCGACGTCACCGTGCACCGCTACGTGGTCGCGCAGGACGTGGGCTTCGCCATCAATCCGACGTATGTCGAGGGGCAGATCGAAGGCGGCGCCGTGCAGGGCATCGGCCAGGCCCTGTTCGAGGAGATCGTCTCGCGCGACGGCATCGTGCAGAACCCGAACCTGACCGACTACAAGATGCCGACCATGCAGGACGTTCCGGTTATCGAGACGATCCTGGTGCAGCATCCCACCGCACACGGCCCGTCCGGCGCCAAGGGCGTCGGCGAGCCGCCCTGCATCGAGCCGCCGGCGACGATCGCCAATGCGATCGCCGTCGCGACCAGTGCGCGCGTGCAGACCCTGCCGATCACGGCAGAGCGCATCTGCGCGGCGCGCGGGCAGATCGAGCGATGACGATGGTCCGTGTGCGCATGAATGGACATCTGCGGCGCTTCATGGCGGGCGGCTGACATGGCGACTCGTTCACGCACGGCCAAGGCGGCAACCAAGGGCGATCGCAGCCAGACGGTCGAGCGCGCGCTCGACGTGCTGGCGGCCTTCGACGACGCGCATCCGGAGCTCGGCATCCGCGAGCTGGCTCGAATGTTGCAGATGGATCGCACGGTGGTTTACCGGCTTGTCGCGACTCTCGAGGAGCGCAATTTCCTCGAGCAGAACCCGGCAACGCGGCGCTATCGCATCGGCCAGGCGGCCTTCACGACGGGTCAGTTCTACGTGCGCTCCAATCCCATCTTCAACGCCGCGGTGCCGCGCCTGCAGGCGGTGGCGGCGACGCACAACGTCAATGCCTTCCTCGCGACGCTGCACGAAGACTCCGTGCTCTACATGAGCTCGATCCAGCTGCGCGAACCCATCACGTTCCTTCTGTCCGCGGGAAGCCGCGGCCGCCTGCACACAACGTCGCTCGGCAAGGTGCTGCTGGCCGGGCTGGAGGACGCCCAGGTCGAGAGGACCCTGAAACGCATCCGCATGGTGCCGCTGACCCCGCGCAGCCAGGTCTCGATCAAGGGGCTGATGAGCGAAGTGCGGCAGGTCCGCCGGCAGGGATATGCGACGTCGCGCGACACGATGGTGATGGGGCTGGCGAGCGTCGGTGCGCCGATCCGGGACGCCAGCGGCGCCGTCGTCGCGGCGATCAGCCTTTCGTTGCCGAGCGACGAGGCCGACGAGGCCTTGGTGCGCAAGCTGACCCGCACGGTGCTTCAATGCGCTGAGCAGATCAGCATCGCGGTGGGAGCGAAGCTCGATATGTGTGTGGCTGCTGCTTAGAAGAGGGGGTTACGGAAACATGGGCAGGTTGCGGCGACGGTCGGTCCTCGGGGCCGGAATGCTGGGTGGAGTTGCGGCGTCGTTGGGCGCGCCGCTGGTAAAGCGAGTCGAGGCCGCGGATCCGCGGACCCTGACCGTGGCGTCGACGACGGACGTGGATACGCTCGATCCGGCGTCCTTCCGAACCGACGGCGCCTACACGGTGACGACGAACGTCTACGACACCTCGATCGGCTGGGAGGTCGCACCCTCGCCCAGCGTGCCGGGCGTCTCGACGGCGGTCCCGTCCAAATTCGTGCCGAATCTCGCGGAGTCCTTCTCGACCGAGGACGACGGCGCGACGATCGTTCTCAAGATCCGGCGCGACGCCAAGTTCCCGAGCGGCCGCCCGATCACGGCGCACAGCATCAAGTACATGCTGGATCGCGGCCTGCAGTCGCCGGGCTACGTCCGCCTGACGATCCCGCGCTACCTGCGCGTGACGTCGCCGGACAGCTTCATCGTGCGCGACGACTACACCTTCGTGATGAAGATGCCTGGGCCGACGCCGCTCGCCTATCACATCCTGTCGCTCTGCACGCTGTCCGTGGTCGACGAGGTCGACGCCAAGGCGCATGCGACGGCGTCCGATCCCTGGGCGACCGAATGGTTCCGTCGCAACACGACGGGCGGCGGCGCCTACACGCTCACCAAGAACGAGCCCGGCGTCGGCCTGGTGATGGAATACAATCCCGGCAGCTGGCATCCCAAGCCGTTCTTCGAGCGCATCAATACGCGCTTCGTTCCGAACGAATCGGATCGCATCCTGCTGATAAAGCGCGGCGCGATCGACATGATGACGGGGGTCGGCCTCTCGCCGCGCAACCTCAAGGCGCTGGCGGCCGAACCGAAGATCCAGGTCGTCTCGGTTCCCGACACGAGCTGCCATTTCCTGTGCATGAACGGCAAGAAGGCGCCGCTCGACAACGTCAAGCTGCGGCAGGCGATCAACTACGCCATTCCGATCGATGCGATGCTGCAGAATCTGCTGTTCGGCTATGCCACGCAGATGAAGAGCCCACTGCCCTCGCTGATGCCGGGCTACGATCCGACGATGTCGCCCTATCGCTACGACATCGCCAAGGCCAAGGCCCTGGTGCAGGAGGCCGGACTGGGCGGCCAGCCGATCACCCTGGAGCTCGCGGTGCGCGTCGGCTGGACGACGCACGAGCAGGCGGCAACCTGGATCCAGGCCGAACTGGAGAAGATCGGTCTCAAGGTCGCGATCGTGCGCGAGACGGACGCGGCGTTCCGGCAGGCCGCGATCGGCGGCAAGCACATGCTGTCGCTCGAGGCGTGGCAGTCCTGGGTGAACGACCCGATCTTCCACATGAACGCCAACTTCGCCAGCGCGTCGACCAACACCAACAGCTCGTTCTACAACAACCCCGTGCTCGACAAGCTGTTGGCCGACAACATGCACGAGCCCGACGCGGACAAGCGCGCCGCGGCGGTCAAGGAGGCGCAGAAGATCCTCATCGACGACGCGGTGTGGGGGTTCCTGTGGTACGAGAACTGGACGCGCGTGGCGCGCAAGGATCTCACCGGCTTCACCAAGCGCTGGGATACCTTCGACCGTTATCGGGATCTCCGCCTCAAGAGCTGAGGAGCGCGGTTTGCGGTTCGGTCGCTTCGTCGCCAAGCGCGTCGCCCTGGTGATCCCGACCCTGTTCGGTGTCGTCACCGTGGGCTTCCTGCTGGCCTACATGCTGCCGGGCAACCCTGTCCTCGTGCGGGCAGGCCTGCTCGCCACGCCCGAGTACATCGCCGAGATGGCCCAGAAGATGGGCCTCGATCAGCCCTGGTACGTGCAATACGGCCGCTATGTCGGCGGCCTGCTGCACGGCGACCTCGGGCAGAGCGCCTCGACCGGGCGGCCGGTGCTGGAGGATTTCCTGCAGCGCCTGCCGGCCACGCTGGAGCTCACTCTGGCAAGCCTGCTCATTGCCGTGGTGATCGGCGTCCCGCTCGGCGTGCTGTCGGCCGTCCACCGCAACACGCTGCTCGACCATATCGGACGAGTGGTCAGCGTGTTCGGCGTGGCGATGCCGACCTTCTGGATGGGCCTGATCGCAGTCCACCTGTTCTACTACGAGCTTCACCTGACGCCGGCGCCGCTCGGCCGCATCGCCATGAACCTCGAGCCGCCGACGACCATCACCGGTCTCTATGTGGTGGATTCGCTGCTGACAGGGAATTTCCCCACCCTGTGGTCGAGCCTCGGGCAGCTCATCCTGCCGGCGATGACGCTCGGCCTCAGCGTCATGGCGCCGATGGCCCGCATGGTGCGCGCCTCGATGCTGGAGGCCCTCGAGGCCGACTATATCCGTACCGCCTGGGCGGCCGGCCTGCCCGCCCGCCAGGTCATCTACGGCGACGCCCTGCGCAATGCCCTGATCCCCGTCGTGACGACCTTCGGCCTGGTCTTCGGCTTTCTCCTTGCCGGAAACGCGGTGGTCGAGAGCGTGTTCGCCTGGCCGGGCATCGGCAACTACGCCGTCTCGGCGCTCCTGACCAAGGATTCCGGCCCGTTGCAATCGTTCGTGCTCTTCGTCGCCTTCAGCTACGTGCTGGTGAATCTCGCCGTCGATATTCTCTACGGGCTGATCGACCCGCGGATCAGGCTGTCATGAGCGTGCTGGCGGGCGAAGCGATCGAGGACCAGGACGACGATGTCGTCGTCCCTCCGGCCACGCGCCGGCTGCGGGCAGCGCGCTGGCTGCGGCGCAATCCCGTCTCGGCCGCCGCCATCCTGGTCATCCTGTTCCTGGCCTTCGTCGCGGTCTTCGCGCCGGTGCTGGAGCCGTACAAGCCCGACGTCCCCGATCCGATGGCCGTGCTGAAGGCCCCGTCGTGGGCCCATCCGCTCGGCACCGACAGCTTCGGACGCGATGTCCTGTCCCGCATCATCGATGCGACGACCCTCGATCTCAGCATCGCCCTGGCGGCCACGCTGGTGGCGCTGTCGATCGGCATGGTGATCGGCGCCCTGAGCGGCTATCGCGGCGGTTGGGTCGATCTGCTGGTGCTGCGCGTCGTCGACGTGCTGATGGCCTTCCCCGCCTTCATCCTCGCCATGGGCATCACCGCGGCGCTCGGCAACAGCATCGCCAACGTGGCGATCGCGCTCGCGATCACCCAGCTCCCGGCCTACGTCCGCCTGGTGCGCGGCGAGATGCTGCGCGTGCGCACCCTGGAATATGCCGAGGCCGCCGTCTCCATCGGCAATCCGTCGTGGCGCGTCGCCCTGGTGCATCTCCTGCCCAACTGCCTGCCGCCGCTCACCGTGCAGGCCACGCTGGCCATGGGCTATGCGGTTCTGACCATGGCATCGCTCTCCTTCATCGGCCTCGGCATAGCGCCGCCGCAGAGCGAATGGGGATCGATGACGGCCGACGGCGCGACCTACATGTCGACCGGCGAGTGGTGGCTGTTCGTCTTCCCCGGCGTCGCGATCGTCGTGACCGTGCTCGCCTTCAACCTGGTCGGTGATGCGCTGCGCGACCTGCTGGACCCGCGCCTGCGGGGAACACGATGAGCGCGCTGCTCGAAGTCGAGGATCTGTCGGTCGAGTTTGCGACCGACGACGGCGTGGTGAGCGCGGTCGACGGCGTGACCCTGTCGGCCAGGCCGGGAGAGATCCTGGGAATCGTCGGCGAATCCGGCTCGGGCAAATCGGTGCTGATCTCGGCGATCCTGCGCCTGGTCCGGGCGCCGGGCCGCATCGCCGGCGGGCGCCTGCGCTTCGAGGGGCGCGACCTGCTGGCGTTGCCCGAGGCAGAGCTGGAGGCGATCCGCGGCGCCCGCATCGCGCTGGTGCCGCAGACGCCGCGCACCTCGCTCAATCCGCTGATGACGGTCGGCCGCCAGATCGAGCGGCTGCTGCGCCTCCATCGCGGCATGGACAGGCGCACCGCGCAGGAAGCCGCCATTGCCATGCTGGAGCGCGTCCGCATTCCCGATCCCGGGCGGCGGGCTGCGCAGTACGCGCACGAGCTCTCGGGCGGCATGTGCCAGCGGGTCATGATCGCCATGGCGCTGGCGACCGAGCCGCGCTTGCTGCTGGCCGACGAGCCGACGACGGGCCTCGACGTCTCGATCGGAGCGCGCATCCTTGAGCTGCTGCGCCAGCTCGGCGAGGAAACCGGAGCCGCCATCGTCCTGGTGACGCACGACCTCGGCGTCGTGGCGCAGACCTGCCATCGCGTGGCCGTGATGCATGCCGGGCAGCTTTCCGAGCTGGCCGCCGTCGACGAGCTTTTCGAGCGGCCCCTGCATCCCTATACGCGGGCGCTGGTGCGCTCGATCCCCCGCATCGACCAGGAGATCGCCCTCAAGCCGATCGTGGGCGCCGTGCCCTCGCTGATCAACGTCCGGCCGGGCTGCCGCTACGTGCGGCGCTGTCCGGATGCGCTGGCAGCCTGTCGCCGCCAGCGTCCGCCCCTGATCGCCGCGGCGACCGGCCATCGCGTCGCCTGCCATGCCGTCGAGCAGTCGCATGTCGTTCGTTAGGGTCCGCGGCCTCGACATGCATTTCCCGGTGCGGGGAATGGGCTGGCTGAGCCAGCGTCGCGGCCCGCCGCCCGTGGTCCGCGCGGTCGACGGCATCTCATTCGATATCGACCAGGGTCGCACGCTCGGCCTGGTGGGCGAATCCGGCTGCGGCAAGTCGACCGTGGCGCGCTGCGTCACCCGGCTGCTGTCGCCCACCGCCGGGACCATTCGCATCGGCGACAGGCAGCTCGACCAGCTCGAGGGCGAGCCGCTGCGTGCGGCGCGCCGCGACGTGCAGATGGTGTTCCAGGATCCGCTCGCGGCCCTCAATCCACGCATGTCGGTCGAGCGTGCGGTGTCGGAGCCGCTGCGCCTCCACACCACCCTGAGCCCGGCCGAGCAGCGCGAGCGGGTTCGCGAGATCCTCGCCGAGGTGGGACTGCGGGCCGACGTGATGGGCCGCTATCCGCACGAACTGTCGGGCGGCCAGCGCCAGCGCGTGAACATCGCCCGCGCCCTTGCCTGTGCGCCGCGCTTCGTGGTGCTCGACGAGCCGACCTCGGCGCTCGACGTGTCGCTGCGGGCCCGCGTCATCCTGATGCTGGAGGAGCTCAGGGAACGGCTCGGCCTCACCTACCTCTTCATCTCCCACGATCTTGCGACGGTGAAGTACCTCGCCCAGCGGGTTGTCGTGATGTATCTCGGCTCCGTGGTCGAGGAGGCGGACACCGACGAGCTGTTCGCCCATCCTCGCCATCCCTACACGCGCGCACTGCTGGCCGCCGTCCCCGTGCCCGATCCCAAGGTGCACGGCGAGCCGTTCGTGCTGTCGGGCGAGATTCCGAGCCCGCTGGAGCGGCACGAAGGCTGTCCGCTGCGCTCGCGATGCCCCATGGCGACCGCCATCTGTACCCAGCCGGTCGTGCCGCGCGAGGTGGCGCCGGGGCACGTCGTCGCCTGCCACTTCGCGTGATGCCGCCGGCACTACGTTGCCAAGTCTCTCCCCCGCTTCTATGTAGCCGCGAGCTTCATTGCTGACAGAGCAGTAACCGGGGAGAAACCGAGCAATGTCCGAGACCATCAAACTCGTCGCCTTCTGCGGCAGCCTGCGCAAGGCGTCGTTCAACCGCCTGGCGCTGAACGCGTTCGGCGAACGACTTCCGGCCGGCGTGACGGCGCAGACGATCGAGATCGATTGGCCGCTCTACAATGCCGACATCCAGGCGCAGGGTTTCCCGGCGCCGGTGCAGGCCGCGCAAAAGGCCATGCTCGAGGCGGACGGCATCGTCCTGGTCTCGCCCGAATACAACTACGGTCCGTCGGGCGTGCTGAAGAACGCCATCGACTGGCTGTCGCGCATGACGCCGCAGCCTTTCGCCGCCAAGCCGATCGCGATCTTCGGCGCATCCGGCGGCGTGCTGGGCACGGCGCGCGCGCAATACCAGCTGCGCCAGATCCTGGTGTTCCTCGATGGGCGCCCGGTGAACAAGCCCGAAGTCATGATCGGCGCCGCCGCCAATCGCTTCGCCGACGGCAAGCTCACGGACGAGGCGACCGGCAAGCTTCTGGCCGATCTCGGCGCGTCGCTCGTATTGGCGGTCCGTCATGCCAGAGCGATAGCGCAGCACGCGAAGTAATCACCGGACGCCGAACTAATTTCCTCGACCATGCACATGGTCGAGGCGCGGATAGCGAATTGGCACCGTCGCAACCGGCGTGATCTAACCTGTGAACAGTACCGCTAACGCGTGAGTTCACACCAATGGTCAATCCGCTTGCCGATTCATCGTATCTCGACTTCACAAGCCACGGCACGACGACGGCAACGAGCGTGTCGGATGCCTATCAGCTCACGGGCCCCGCAACGGCCGCGCCGACGGTCAATGTCGCGTTGGTGCTGCCGCGCGCCAACGATCCGACAGCTCTTCTCGCCGGCGACTGGGCGACGCGCCAGACGACGCTGCAGCAGCTCGAGCACGACGGCACGCTGTGGTCGACCTACGGCGCCTCGTCGGCCGACTACACCAACACGCTGACGGCGCTGAACGGCATGGGCATCACGGTCCTCGGTGACGCCACCGGCAGCGGCGGCTACGTCACCTCGCAGGAGTCCCGCACCATCTGGGTGCAGCTCACAGCAACGCAGTTCGACACGTTCTTCGGCACGTCCTGGCAACAGGCCTATTCCGAGCAGCAGCAGGGGACGCTGTACTACTGGGAGGGCGGCCTGTCGGTGCCGGACGGCTTGAACGTCAAGGGCGTGTGGTTCGACACCTGGCCGATCTGGGGAACCTACCCCGCCGTGTCCGACATGTCGGGCGGGGCGCGGGTCACGCCGCCCCAAGGGCCGCTCAGCATCGGCAACAATCTCTACAACACCGGCCAGTCGGTCACGAGCTACGCCGGCGACATCGCCGACCGATACTACAACTTCCCGCTCGCCGGCATCGACATGCCGACCGCGACGATCGGGCTGGTCGAGCCGGGCATCGGCGATGCGATCCCGACGGGCTCTCACTACACATTCACCGAAGGCTTCAACAGCTTTCGCCACAACGCCGGCTACTCGACCCCGGGCGACTACTACGTCGTGGCACACAACGGCCAGAGCTACGAGTGGGGCAACCCCGGCGAACGATCGCTCGATCTCGGCGTCGTCATCTCGGCCACCCCGGGCAGTAGGATCGGTCTCTACTCCGGATCGGGCTTCAACGGCGGCATCGCCCAGTCGAACGCCTACACCGCGTTCCAGGCATCTTTCTGGGACCAGGCGAACAACCCGGCGGTCGTTTCCTCCTCGTATTCGATCTTCCAGCAATCGGCGCCCGACTCGCCCTTCGCCTACGCGGTCAGGGAGCTCTTCATCGACGCCGCCTTGCGCAACATCACAATGGTCGAGGCCAACAACGACTGGGGATCGGGCTGGAACTTCGCCAACGGCCTGGCGAACCAGGCGATCAACGTGAGTTCGCCCTACCTGCTGTCGATCGGCGGCACGTCTCTCTCCACCTTCGCTTCGGCGCCGCTGGACTCCACGATCTCGACGACGCCGTACCCGTCGCAGGCGCTCTATGGCCTGGCGATGGCCGGCGACCTGGCGACGATCTGGCGGCTCGTGCAGGGCGGCCTGACCGTGCTGCCGCACAATGTGGGAGCCGACGCCGCCGAGAAGACCTTCCTCGAATCGGTGTGGAACTCCCTCACCCTCACGGGAAACAGCTTGCAGCCGAGCTTCGGCATGGGTGACGGCGGCGTCGACACCACTCAGGCAACGCCGTCGTACCAGACTGCCTTCGGACTCACCCCGACGACGGTGAATCCGGGAGGCGGGACGGGCCGCGGGACGCCCGACGTCTCCGCCAACGCGGGCGGCAACATGCTCTATGCCGGCCCGAACTGGGACATGGCGCCGGGGCCGACACCGTCCGGCGGCTACTGGGGCACCAGCGCCGCGACCCCGCTATGGGCGTCGCTGATCGCCCAGATCGACGCCATCTTCCATGATCAGGGGCTGCCCAACCTCGGCTACGCCAACGACCTGATCTACGCGGCGGCAGCCGTCGCGCCGGCGTCGTTCAACGACATCACCTACGGCAACAACGTCATGTCGTTCCTGTACGGCGGGCCGATCGACAATGCCGGGACGCAGATCACGCTCACCGGCTACGGCTACCATGCAGGTCCCGGCTACGACCTGACGACGGGACTGGGTTCTCCCAACGGCACGCTGCTGGCGCGCGCCCTGACGGCGATCGGCCATTCGCAGATGCACGACAGCAGCCCCGCCATGCTCGATCTCGACGACCAAGGCACTTGGAGAAGCGGCGCCGAGCAAAGCCTCATGTTCCAGGCCATGTCGGCGCACGACGCGCAGGTCGAGCTCACGCTGGGATCGCAGAGCAGCAGCTTCTCCAGCCCGGTCTCGGGCGCCTATGCCTGGACAAGTCGCTTCGCCCAGCAATCGCTGCAATCCGACTTCGACGCCGATCTCGTGCGCCTCTACGACAAGCAGGCGCTGGGTGTGGCGATGCAGACGCACCTGTCGCTGGACGAGCACCTCGGTGTGTCGATCAATTCAACCTCGGCGCAGGCGGTCCAGGGAACACTGACCGCCGACTTCGGCTTTGCCGATTTCCTGTCGGACAGCGGCGCGGTCCGCGTGGCGCGGCCGGTTGCGGTGGCCGAGACCGCCGGCGGACGCGATGATACCACCGCCATCGTTCGCCTGCGCCAGAACGGCGAAGACAGCCTGTCGCTGACCTTCTACCGCGTCGACGATCTCTCCGGCTCGATCGGCGGCCTGCAGCCGGGTGACGCCGGCTACGCCGCGGCCGCGCAGGCGCGTGCCTATCACTTGGTCGGCGGCGGAACCTCGATCAACGGGCCGGGATATGGCGAGTTCCTTCAGGCAGGACTCGCCAACATCGATGCCGGCAACCTGGTCGCCATGAAGCTCGTCAACCACACGAGCGGCGACACTTTCTGGGGCTTCTCCCAGGGCAATGAAGTGGTGGCCGGCCAACACGTCGGCCATCTGTGGAGCTATGGTCTCAACACCTGGGGCTGGGAAGATCTCCGCGGTGGCGGCGACCGTGACTTCAACGACCTCGTCGTGCAACTCGACTTTACCAGCAACTCGGGCCACGGCTGGCTCGTGTAGTCGGTCGATCACGCCGCGCTGGTCTTCACATGCTCCGGCTGCACGCCCATGCCCAGCAAGCGGGCGGGGATGCGGCGCAGGAACGGCACAGCGTTCAGCAGGCGCGCCGGCCACGGCGGACGCAGCGGCCGCGTGCCGGCGAGCGTCGGCGCGATCATGCGATCCTGCACGAACACCTGGGCGGCCTGGGTGGCGCGCACCGGCCAGCGGCGGCGCTCCTGCACGGCCGCGAGATCCGAGTCCTTCAGCCGCCCCTCCTCGAGCGGGCCAACCAGGATGTTGGCGGCGGCGACCGCATCCTGCACGGCGATGTTCACGCCGACGCCGCCGATCGGCGACATGGTGTGGGCGGCATCGCCGATGCAGAGCAGGCCGGGCTTCCACCACTTCTCCAGCCGGTCGACGCCCACGGTCAGAAGCTTGAGATCGTCGACAGTCGCGAGCTCGTGCACGCGGTCGGCCAGGAACGGCATCAGCTCGACGATGCGATCGCGGAACTTCTCGATGCCGGCCGCCTTCAAGGTCTCGGCCGAGCCCTTGGCGATGACATAGGCGCATTGCCAGTAGTCGCCACGGTCGAGCATGACCAGGATGCTGCCGCGGTCGAAGCGGCCCATGGTTTCGGCCGAATCGCCGGGCTTGTGGCTGACACGAAACCACAACACATCCATCGGCGCGCCGATCACCACGGGCCGGAAACCCGCGGCCTCACGCACCGTCGAATGCCGGCCGTCGGCGCCGACGACAAGAGCGGCGCGGATCTCCTCGGGCTTGCCTTCGATGGTGGCGCGCACGCCAACCACGCGGCCGCCCTCCTCGATCAGGCTGATCGCTTCGGCGTGCATCAGCGCCGTGAAGGCGGGATAGCGCCTGCCCTGGGCCGCCAGAAAATCGAGGAAGTCCCATTGCGGCATCATGGCGATGTAGGGCGCGCGTAGGGGCAAGTGGGAGAAGTCCGCCACCATGACGCGCTCCGCGCCGAACTGTCCGGAGAAGCGCATCACCTTCTGGTGCGGCAGCTTCAGGAACTCGTCCAGGAGGCCGAGCTCGTCCATCACGTTCAGGGTCGAGGGGTGCACGGTGTCGCCGCGGAAGTCGCGCAGGAAGTCGCCGTGCTTCTCCAGCACCACGGCCTTCACGCCGGAGCGCGCCAACAGGAAACCCAGCATCATGCCCGCCGGGCCGCCGCCGACGATGCAGCACTGGGTCGTGATCAGTCGAGCATCTCCCGCAACACACGGCCCGTCGCGGTGATCGCCAACAATGCCGGCACGCGGAGCGGGCCTTTGATCCAGTTCTTGGTGGTCGGCGTGTAGCTCATGCAGTCCATGGCCACGAGATCGGGCTTTTGAGCCGCCAGCCGCCCGGCGGCAGCGGCCGCCTCTCCCTGGCCGGCGCTGGGCGCCAGCGCCTCGGCCACCACATCGAGGCCCGGCCGCGCCCACATCGACGTGAGCATCTCGCCCTGCTCGGCGAGCGGGATCAGCAGGCCCAGCCTGCCGCGCGGCAGCAGCCCGATGGCGAGGCCGTTGAGCACGCGCGAGGGGAACAGCACGTTCTCGTCACCGGGCATCGGCGGGAATTCTCCGGTGCAGGCATAGACCAGCACGTCGCAGCCATCGGCACGCAGCTTGTCGAACACCTCCGGCGAGCGGGCGATCACCGCCTTCTTGGAGATCTTCACGTCGCGGCCGCCGCCCTTCCCGTCTCCTCGAAGGCGTGTGTAGAGCGTGTCGCCGCCGTTCTCGGGCTGCAGCCGATCGACCTCGTCGTCGGAAAGCCCATCGAGCGCGCCGCGCAGGATCACCTTGGTGCCGACGGGCGCATGGGCGGCGAACAGCGCGGCGATGTCATCGCGTGGCGCCTGACCGATGGTGACGATGCCGAGAGTTCTGGACATATCGGGATCATACTCTTCCGGACCGCGCGCGGGCCGCGCGCGGGGCGGGAG
>JAEZHS010000214.1 GCA_023436825.1 Pseudomonadota bacterium
GCTCATGAGCTCGCGAGACGCGCGCGGTGCGGAAGAGCATGAGAAGACGCGCCACTGAAGTGGCGCCCCCTCAGCAAGACTACTGTCCGCCGCAGGAGAGGTCTCCCTCCTTGCAGTTCAGCTGGGCCTCGAGGTCCTTGATCCGCTGATCGGTCAGTCGCGTCAGGCATATGGCGACGATCATCGAGTGGATGGTGCCACCGACCGTGCCCATGGTCTCGAACTCGCATTCCTGGTCGCGAAAGCGCAGCCATGATTGCTGGGCAGTCTGCAGGCTCTTCTTGCCGGCGTCGGAGATCCTGGCCCGCAGCTTGTTGTAGACGGCATTCAGCTGCTGGTCCGACTTGCGCAGGTCGTTGGCGGCCTGTGCGTTCAGCTCCATCTGGCTCTGGCCCACGGCCGCACCCGCCGCGACAACCATGGTCGCGGCTACACAGGCGACGGCAAATCGCACGGCGTCAGTATGTCTTGAGCAGACGGTCGATGTAGTCGAGCTCGTCCTTGGGCCGCTGTTGCTCGCCGGCGCGACGGCGCAGCTCGTCGAGAATCTCGCGGCTCTTCTGGCGCTCGAGCTCCAGCGGCACCTTGTCGACGCCGGTGTCGACCGCATCGCCGTAGTTGCCGTCGGAGCGGCCCAGCGGATCGCGGTCCTCGCTGCGCTTCTCGCGCTCCTCGATCTCGGCGATGTCCTGGTTGTTGCCGGGGCCACGCTGGCGCATCTGCTCGGCCATGTCGGTCATGCCCTGCTGCAGGTTGTCGAGCGCCCGCCGTTGTGAGCGAGACGCCTCGCGCGGATCGCCGCGGCGCAAGGCATCTTCCGCCTCGCGCATGTTGCGCTCGGCGCGGCCCAGCGACTCCGACATGCCCATGCCGTTCTCGTCGAGCTTGTTCATGAAGTCGCCGAGCTGACGGCGCAGCCCTTCCTGTTGGCCGCGCTGCTGCTCGCCCCACTGCCCGTCGCCGGGCTGCTGGCCGCCTTGTCCTTGCTGCCCTTGCTGGCCGCGCTGGCCCTGTTGGCCTTGCTGGCCCTGTTGCCCCTGCTGCCCTTGCTGGCGCTGGCCCTGCTGACCCTGGCGGCCCTGCTGCTGACGGCCCTCGCGCTCGCTCTCGCCCAGAAGCTGGTTCTGGCGGCGCGACAGGCGATCGAGCTGGTTCATCATCTCGCGGCCCTGCTGATTGCCCTGGCCCTGCTGGCCGCGCTGCCCCGGCTGACGCTGCTGGCCGGGCTGGGCCAGCATCGGGGTCGCGTTCTCCATCATCTTGCGCAGCTCTTCGAGCAGGCGCTTGGCTTCCTCGCGCTGGCCGTTCTTTGCCATCTCGCGGATCTTATCCAGCATTTTCTGCAGGTCGTCGCCGGTGATGGTGTTGTTGGGATCCATCTTCTCCGCCTGCTCCTGCATGCGACGGCGTTCCTCGGGATCCTGCATGCGCTCGGCGAGTTCCTTCTGCCAGCGCCCCATGGCGTCGTAGAGCTGCTGGATCAGGCGCTCGATCTCCTCGTCGCCGGCATTGCGCTGCATGGCATCACGCAGCTCCTGGCGCGCCTGCTCGAGCGCGCGCTCGGCGTCGGTCATCGAGCCGTTCTCGAGGCGCATCGCGAGATCCCACAGGAGCTTCTGGGTCTCGGTGATGTTTTCCTTGTCGCCGTTCTGGGCGAGCCGCGCCGCGCCGACGCGCAGCCCAAGCTGAACCACGGCGTCGTTGCGGTAGCTCTCGGGCTTGGCCTGGACCAAGCGCATGCCGTCGGCGACGTCAAGGCGGTAAGCCTTCGGGTCGCGCGTCAGCGCCTTGCGCAGCACGATCAGTGCACGGGCGGTGGGATCGTTGAACACCCGCTCAGGCAGCAGGAAGGTCTCGACGGAGCTGCGGCCCTTCTGCCCCAGCGCATCGGTGGCGAACAGCATCACCGTGACCTTGAGGCCCGCCCAGGGATGGCTGGTGAGGTCGCGCACGAAGGTATCGGCGACCTTCTTGGTGTTGCCCGCGACCGGCAGGTCGAGGCGGATGACTTCAGGCTCCTCGTCGCCGCTCAGCATGTCGTCGCCCAGCACGCTGCCATGCAGGCGGATCTGGAGCTGCACGCCGGTCACGCCGAAATCGTCGCCGGCGATGTACTCGATCTTGGTCGACCACTTGTCGACGCCGATCGGCTTGGCGAACTCGATGGTCGGCGCGAGATCGGGGATGACATGCAGCTTCCAGCGCGCCTGCTCGTCGCCGCGCGCCTGGAGCGTGATCTGCTTGCCCTCGGTGATGACCTGCTCGACCTGGTACTTGCCCTTGCCGACGGTGGCGAACTCGGTGCCGTTGTCGTCGATCTTGAGCTGCGGCGGCCTGCGGCCGCGCACGTCGTCGACGAAGCCCGCGAGCTTGCTGCCGACGGGCACGCGCAGCAGCTTGTCCTTGTCGGCCATGTCCAGATAGATCGGCGGCTTGCCGGTGTAGGCGGGCGGCGCGATCCACAGATTGGCGACAACCGGCGGCGGCGGCGGGAAGGCCGGCGTGAAGGCGGCAGCCATGCGATCGCTGCGCCAGCCGCCGGCGACTGCAATGGCCACGATCAAGGCCAGCAGCGGCACGAAGCGCAGCGCCCAGCTGTCGAGCACGGCGAGGCCGGGATGGGCCGGCTTGTTGCTGAGCCCTGCCAAGCGCTCGGCCTCGCGACGGCGATGGGCTTCCCACAGGGCCGACGACATCGGATCGGATTCGCCGGCAGCCAGGCGGTCCTGCACCGCCACCAGCGGCCGGTGCGGCACGCCGCTGTCGCGCTCGAGTCGTCGGACCGCGGCTTCCTGCGTGGGCAACGCGAAATCACGCAGCCGCCACCAGCCGAGCCCGATCAGGGCGAGTCCGAGCGCAGCCAGGATGCCGGTATGGACCCACGGGTCGAGGCCGGCGAACAGGTCGAGATGGGCGGCGGCAATGAACAGCGCCACGAATGACAGGACCGGCACCAGCCGCGGCCACAGGCCTTCCCAGGCCAGCGCCGACCACGCCAAGCTGATCTTGCGGCTGAGACCGGGGGCTTGGAAGGTGGTGGTCTGGCTGGCGTCCATCGCCGTCCTTTCGCTTACGCTTAAGACTTTACCGGCTCTTGCCAGGGCGGAAACCGCTCGGCGGCGAGCAACTCGTCGATCGAGGGTCGCGGCCGGGTGACCGCAAATCGCGTGCCATCGACCATGACCTCCGGCGCAAGGGGCCGGGTGTTGTAAGTCGATGCCATGACCGCCCCATAGGCGCCGGCAGAGCGTATCATGACCAAGTCTCCGGCAGCCAGCGGCGCCATATCACGGTCCTGTGCGAGGTAGTCACCCGATTCGCAGATCGGCCCGACAATGTCACAGCGGATCGTGGCGGCTTGGGGGCGTTCAC
>JAEZHS010000225.1 GCA_023436825.1 Pseudomonadota bacterium
ATCATACTGTTCCGGACCGCGCGCGTCCGGCGCGCGGTCCGGAAGATCAAGATTCCAAAAGAACGGTATCTTGATCGTTCCACGTCAGGCCGACCGCGTCACCCGGCTTGCGCGATGGCCGTTCGCCGGCGTGGGTCTCGCGCACCAGCAACGCGCGGCCGTTGCGGACGCTGACGCGCAGCAATGTCGATCCCCCCAGGTAGTTCGCGGTCTCGACGATCCCGGAAATGCGCGCGCTGTCCGACACGATTCGGATCTTCTCCGGCCGCAGCGCTCGGGCCCGGGCCGGCTCCTCCAGGATGTTGATCTCACCGATGAAGTCGGCGACGAAACGCGTGCGCGGGCGCTCGTAGATCTCGGTCGGGGCGCCGACCTGCTCGACCTTGCCGTGGTTCATCACGGCGATGCGGTCGCTCATGGCCAGCGCCTCTTCCTGGTCGTGCGTGACGAACACCAGGGTGACGCCCAGCCGCTTCTGCAGTTCCTTGAGCTCGAACTGCATCTGCTGGCGCAGCTTGCGGTCGAGCGCGCCCAGCGGCTCGTCGCACAGCAGCACCGGCGGCTCGACGACCAGGGCGCGGGCGAGCGCCACGCGCTGTTGCTGGCCGCCCGAGAGCTGGCCCGGTTTGCGGTCCTCCAGGCCGGTCAGCGCGACCTGGGCCAGCGCCGCCGTCACGCGGCGCTCGATGTCGGGCTTGGGCACCTCCCGCATGCGCAAGCCGAAGGCCACGTTCTCGGCCACGGTGCGATGCGGGAACAGCGCATAGGATTGGAACACCATGCCCATGTCGCGCTTGTGCACGGCGACGTCGGTGATGTCCTGGCCGGCGACATGGACACGGCCGGAATCCGGCCGCTCGAAGCCGGCGATCATGCGCAGGCTGGTGGTCTTGCCGCAGCCCGACGGTCCCAGCAGGGAGAAGAATTCGCCGGCGGCGATATCGAGCGTCACCCCATCGACGGCCAGCACGCGGCCGTCGAAGGTCTTGGTGACGTTGTCGAGCTTGATGGTGGCGGAGGTCAGCGATCAGCCCTTCAAAATCTTCGTCACGCGCGCGTCTATGTCTTCCTTGCGCGCGTTGTACCACTTCCAGTCGGGCTGGATCAGGGTCGCCACCTTGGCCTCGGTGGTGAGAAGCTTGGCGTCGTATTTGGCGTCGAGCTTCACCTTCTTGTTGGCCGGCGAATACCACACGCCCTCAGCCAAAAGCTTCTGCACGTCGGGCCGCAGCATGTAGTCGACATAGGCGAAGGCCAGTTCCTTGACCTTCGAGCCCGGTGTCACGTTCAGCACCTGCTCGAGCGCCATCACGCCCTCGGAGGGGCCGGCGAAATCGACAGGCTGCTGGTTCTGGCCCTCATAGCGATAGACGCCCGAATCGTGGATGACGCCCATCGAGACCTCGCCCGACAGCAGCATCTTTTCCATCTGGCCCGTGAAATCCACGAGCTTGATCGGCTTCAGCTGCTCGAGCGCCTTGTAGGCGGCATCGAGGTCCTGCAGGCCCTTGCCGTAGATCTTGCCCAGCATCATGAGATGGCACTGGCCGAGGCTGTTGACCGGGATGATGTAGCTGCCGCGCGCGCCGGCGAGCTTGGGATCGGCGAGGTCCTTCCACGAGGTCGGCTTGGTGAGGCCCTTGTCGGTGCGGAAGCCGAGCCCGATGGCGCTGGTGAAGATCGCCACGCCGACGATCTTGTCGCTCGCCGCCCATGGATAGACGTCGGCGACGTTGGGCGCTTCCTTGGTGGTGATCTTGGGCAACACCAGTCCCTCGGTCAGGCAGTTCCACTGCTCGTTGGAGTTGGTGTGCAGCACGTCATAGAGCGGATCGTTCTTGGGGCTGGCCTGCAGCTTCGGCACGTAGGGGAAGGCCTGGTCGGCCTGCACCGTGCACTTGAACTCCTTCTCGAAGGCCGGCAGGACCGTGGCCTTCATGATCTCGCCCCACTTGCCGCCCCAGGTCGTGATCTTGAGCGTCTTGGTCTGGGCGTGAAGGATCGACGGCGCGGCAAGCGAAGCCGCGGCCAGAGCACTCGTACCGAGAATGCGACGACGTGAAATCATGGTGACCCCCTCTGTTCCCTTCTTGGTTCCCACTTACAGTTTAACGTAGGCCTTCAGGCCGATCAGCCTTTCCAGCACCAGCACGACCGACAAAGCCAGCAAAATCGAGACCATCGAGGCGGCGGCAATGGCGCCGTCGAGGTCGAATTTCATGTAGTTGAACAGCACCACCGGCAGGGTCTCGCCCTTCGGGACCACCAGGAACAGCGACACGGGGAACTGGTCGAACGAGACGATGAAGGCGAACACGCCGCCCGCGAACACGCCCGGCCGGATGAGCGGCAGCGTGACCTCGAAGAACACGCGCGTGGGACTGGCGCCCAGCACGGCGGCGGCCTCCTCGATGCGCCGGTCGAAATTATGCAGCACGGCCAAGGTCGTTCGGATGACGTAAGGCACGGCCACCAACGTGTGGGCCAGGATCAGCCCCCACACCG
The DNA here is from genome assembly GCA_023436825.1 of Pseudomonadota bacterium. The sequence continues at coordinate 2,506 of JAEZHS010000225.1, forward strand.
GCCGGCCGATGCCGGCCAGCAGGTAGGCCTGGAACAGCGCCAGGCCGGTCAGGATGGCGGGCAGCATCAGGGGCGACATGAAGAAGGCCGTCAGGAACGACCGCCCCGGCAGGTTGCCGCGCGCCAGCGCCAGCGCACAGGCGCCGCCGATCACGATCGACAGCACCAGCACGCAGCCCGCCACCCACAGCGACAGCCAAAGCGCATTCATGAACTCCGGCGTACGGAAGAACTTCTCGAACCAGCGCAGGCTGACGCCGACCGGCGGGAAGGAGATGTAGGGCGTCGGATTGAGCGCGAACACCAGCACGATGGCGATGGGCGCCAGCAGGAAGGTGAGCAGCAGGCCGTTCAACGTGAGATAGGCCGCGCGCCCGGCGTCGAACGGCTGCTTGTTGCGGATGGTTCGAGGGGCGGCGCTCATGCCAGCCCCTGCTCGCCCGACAGGCGGGCCAGGATCCTGTTGTAGGCGACGACGATCAGCAGCGAGACCAGCAGCAGCACGACGCCCAGCGCACCCGCGAAGTTGGGATTGAAGCTGGTGCCGACCTGCTGGGCGATCAGCATGGGCAGGGTCAGCACGTCGGTGCCGCCCATCAGCGAGGGCGTGACGTAGGCGCTGATCGAGAGTGCGAAGACCAGCAGCGAGCCCGCCAGGATGCCGGGCAGGCTGAGCGGCAGCGTGACCTCGACGAAGGCGCGCAGGCGACCGGCGCCCAGGCTGCGTGCGGCCTGCTCCAGCCGCTCGTCGATGCGGCCTATCACGCCGGTCAGAGTCAGCACCATGAAGGGTACGTAGATATGGACCAGCGCCACCACCGTGCCGAACTCGTTGTACATCAGCGGCAATGGCTTGGAGACGATGCCCCAATCGACCAGCAGCGTGTTGATGACGCCCTTGTCCTGCAGGATGGTCATCCAGGCGAAGGTGCGCACCACGATGCCGGTCAGCATGGGCGCGATCACCGCCATCAGCACCAGGGCGTGACCGAGCCGCGACTGCATGCGCGCCATCCAGTGCGCCAGCGGATAGCCGATCAGCAGCGACACGACGGTGGTGATGAGGCCGATCCTGAGGGTGGCCCACAGCGCATCGTGATAGATGCCGGCGGTGTCGAAGACGAGGCGCTCGTAGTGGCGCGTCGTCAGGAAGGCGTTGGGGTTGGTGACGGGGTTGCCCGAGTAGAGCGACATCATCGCCATGACGCCCAACGGCAGGGCGAAGAACAGCACGAACAGCAGCAGCGCGGGCGCCAGCAGCCAGGCGATCGGCGAAGGACGGGAAGCAACGGCCATGGGTTCCGTATGGTGGCCGAAGCCAATGCTTCGGTCCACGCCGAAGGACAGCGACTATTGGCCCATGCTAGGGCAATCGCGCCATGGCATCCAAATTGCCGCTTGTGCTGCTGCTGATCGCGATCACCTGCCTCAGCCAGTTCTATCGCGTGTCCAACAGCGTGATCGCCCCCGAGCTGACACGGGATCTGGGCTTGACGGCGCGGCAGCTCGGCTGGGCAGGCAGCGCGTTCTTCTTCGCGCTTTTCGCGGTGCAGGTTCCGGTCGGGATGTGGTTCGACCGCTACGGCGCGCGGCGCACGGTGACGGCGCTGTCGGCGCTGGCCATGCTGGGCTCGCTGTGGATCGCGTTCGCGTCGGATGCCGCCGACCTGATCGGCGGCCGCGCCGCGGTCGGTGTCGGCTGTGCCGCCTCCTTCATGTCGGTGGTGTTCCTGTGCTCGCGATGGTTCGAGCCGGCGAAACTCGCGACGGCGCTCAGCTGGGTGTTCGCCGCGTCCAATATCGGCACGCTTGCCGCCGCCACCCCGCTTGCCTGGGTCGCCGCCACCATCGGCTGGCGCAACGGCTTCTTGGGCCTCGCCGCCCTCACCGTGCTCGTGGCCGCGGCTTTCTACGTCATCGTGCGCGACCGGCCGCCCAATGCGCCGGCACCGCCGACGCGACGCGAGAGCCTGAGCGAGATCTGGGACGGGCTTCTCGAAGTCTGGACGACGCCCGGCCTAGTGCCGGTGCTCGCCATGCACTTCTTCGCCTATGCCACCATGCTGACGGTGCTGGGCGTGTGGGGCGGCCCCTACCTCTACGATGTCTACAAGCTCGACGCCGTGCAGCGCGGCAACGTGCTCCTGGTCATGGGCGTGGCCCAGATCCTGGGTATCCTGGCCTACGGGCCGATGGACCGCCTGTTGCGCTCGCGCAAGAAGGTCGTTCTGTCGGGGACCGCGATTTCGGCGATATTGCTGGCCCTGCTCGCCCTGCTGCCGCAGCCGCCGCTCGGGCTTACCATCATGCTGCTGACCGCCTTCTGCTTCTTCTGCGCCTTCGGCACGGTGATCGTGGCCCAGGGCCGCGCGCTCTTCCCGGATCGGCTGGCCGGCCGCGGGGTCACCACCGTCAACATGGCGCAATGCCTGGGGCTCACCGTCCTGCCGGCGCTTGTCGGCTATATCGTCGAGGCGTTCGGCAGCTCCGACCTCGCCTATCGCGCGGCCTTCGGCATACTGGGACTGGGGCTCGTGCTCGGCGCCAGCGTCTACGTCCGCTCGCACGACAGCGCCACCGCTCACGCGTAGAGTACTCGCTGCGAAAAACTGGGAGTGCTCCATGGGCCGCCGGATCTTCGGCATCGCAGTGGCCGGTCTGGCCGTCCTTCTGGCACTTGCCGCGGTGGCCCAGCCCGCGTCGGTACCGACGCCCGAACGCAACGACGAAACCCGCCTCGCCTTTCCCGACATGATCGGACCGGCGCGGAAGGTCGGCTCCATCGACTATTCCCGGACAAAGGGCATGCCCGAGCTCGGCTGGGCCTGGAACTATGAAACCCAGGCGATCACGACCACCTTTTACATCTACAATTTCGGCATCGCGTCGATCCCGTCCGGCGCTACCGGCAGCGCGGTGCTGACGCAGTTCCAGCAGGCCGTCGCCGACATCGAGATCGGCGCTCGGGCCGGGCGCTATGAACAGCTGAGGCCGTCGCAAGGGCCAGGCAACTGCACGGTCCGCACGATGGTCTTCCGATGCGTCACGTTCATGGCCGTCCTGCCGAAAGACAAGCGGCCGGTTTTCACCCGCCTGTTCGTGACGGGCTATCGCGATTATTTCCTGAAGATCAGGCAGGACTGGCCGCAAAATTCACCGGCCGCCACACGCGAGGTCGACGCCGTCATCCGGACCTTCGTCAGTTCTGCCAGCCCCTGACGATCCTACTGCGTCGCCTGCTTGAGATAGGCCACGAGATCGGCAAGCTGTCCTGCATTCTTGACGCCGTTGAACACCATCTTGGTGCCGGGCACCTTGGCCTTGGGATCGCGGTTGTACTCGGCCATCGTCGCCTCGTCCCAGACGATGCCGGACGTCTTCATGGCCTCGGAGAATTCGAAGCCTGCGGCCGTGCCGGCCTTGCGGCCGAACACGCCGTGCAGATTGGGACCGGTGGGCTGGGCGCCGTCCTTCTCCAGGGTGTGGCAGGCCCGGCACTGCTGGTTGAAGACGCGCTGGCCACGCGTTGCATCGCCCGATTGGGCAGACGCCTGTGTTGCGAAACCGACGATCACGGCAACAACGGCACCTGCCCAAATCTTCATCACGTGTCTCCAAATGGCTAGCTGGCTGCCACTCCATGTGGGGGCATGACGGCCGGCTGCAAGAGCCGGGCGCTGTGTTCTCTCTCCAGCAGCTTGCGCTTGCGGCGCACGCCCCAGCGATAGCCCGAGATCGAGCCGTCCTTCTTCACGACCCGGTGACAAGGCACGACGACGGCGAGCTTGTTTGCTGCGCAGGCCTCGCCCACCTCGCGCGCCTGCCGCGGCACGCCGAGCCTAGCCGCGATCTCGCCGTAGGTGGTGGTTGCGCCAACGGGGATTTCACGCAGCGCGTTCCACACCCGGCATTCGAAGTCCGAGCCCTGCAGGTCGAGCGTGATCTCCGCGTCACTTTCCGGACGGTCGATCATGCCGGCGAGCTTGCCGATCGTTTCGGCCAACGCCGCCTGGTCCTCAACAAGGTCGCCCTCCGGGAAGCGCGCCTTGAGCTCGGCAAGGCCGGCATCGAACCCCACATAGGCCAGTCCGCGCTCGGACAGGGCGGCGACGAACGGGCCGAGCGAGCTGTCGCCAAAAGCATAGCGGATCGTATTCACGGTCTTCTCCATGGCTCATTTCTCGATGACCAGAAGATAGGGAAGCTGCCTGGAATTGACGCTCCGCTGGCGGATTGGAATTCGGAATCCTGCCGCCATATTGATGCTCTGATGTCCGACCTGTTCGCCCCCGATGCCCGGCAGACACTGCGCGACGGCGCGGTGCTGCTGCGTGGGCGCGCGCTGGCGGTCGACCAGGCCTTGCTCGATGCCATCGACGCGATTGTCACGCGGTCGCCGTTCCGGCGGATGGTCACGCCCGGCGGTTTCCAGATGTCGGTCGCGATGACCAATTGCGGCAAGGTCGGCTGGGTCACCGACCGCACGGGCTATCGCTACGATCCACGCGATCCCGAGACCGGCGCAGCATGGCCGGAGATGCCGGAAATCTTCCGGCAGCTCGCTCGCGAAGCCGCAAGCGATGCGGGCTTCGACGGCTTCGCCCCCGAGGCCTGCCTGATCAACTGCTACGAGCCCGGCACGCGCCTGTCGCTGCACCAGGACAAGGACGAGCAGAATTACGCCCATCCCGTCGTGTCTGTGTCGCTCGGACTGCCGGCCACCTTCCAGTTCGGCGGCCTCAGGCGCTCGGACCGGCCGATGAAGGTGCCGTTGCAGCACGGCGACGTCGTCGTCTGGGGCGGTCCCTCACGCCTCGTCTATCACGGCGTGCTGGCGCTGAAGGACGGCGAGCA
>JAEZHS010000238.1 GCA_023436825.1 Pseudomonadota bacterium
CGATGTGGCCGTTGACCAGGGTGGCGACGCCGGCCGAGTCATAGCCGCGATATTCGAGGCGCTTCAGCGCTTCGACCAGCAAAGGCGTGACCGGTGCCTTGCCGATGATCCCGATGATGCCGCACATTCAAGGTTTCCCACTGAACAAAAAGTTTAACAACCGGCGCCAACCGGGAGCCACATCGCGATGGGGGTAGCCACGTTTAGCGATGCGCTTCCGGGCATTCGTGGCAGCTCAATCGTCGACCTTGGTATCGCCTGCGCTTCACCAACGGTGCCGCATACGCCGTTTGGGCTACTCCTTCTGTCTGGTGAGGCTTGAGTCGCAAGGCCTTGCGCCTTTGTTCAGCCCTCGCCTCTTGTCGGCGCGCCCCACCGCGCGCGCCATTGCTGCCGGCGCAAATGACGTTCACCCGGACGGCGACGTCGTTGCCGGGAATGACGAAAACGCACTTCCCAAGCAGATGCAGTTGCCGATAATGACCCGCTCGAAATCCTTTCCTCGATGACAAGTCGGCGTGCCACATGGGTTGGGCGACACGCTATGTCAGGACAAGTCGTTGCCGATCGGCGGCGTGGGCAACGCTGCTCGGCTGCACGCTGCAGGCGATCTGCTCGCCGGGCTTCGCCGCCGAGCTGGTGGTCGGGGTTGGCCCGGACGCCTCCTTCCGCCTGCCCAGCGCGGCGGCGGCGGCAGCGCGCCCGGGCGATACCATCCGCATACTGCCCGGCACCTACTACGATTGCGCCGTATGGCGGGCCGACGACGTCACCATCGAAGGCAGCGGCGAGGCGACGCGCATCACCGACCGCATCTGCCAGGGCAAGGCAATCTTCGTGGTGACCGGCCGCAATGTTCGTATCCGCAATCTGGTCCTGGCCCGCGCCCGGCATCTCGACGGCCATGGCGCGGCGATCCGGGCGGAAGGCCGGAACCTTTCGCTGGAAGGCGTGCTGATCGAAAACAACCAGGATGGCATCTTTGCGCCGGGCCTGGCCGGCGGCATGTTGCGCATCGAGCGCAGCACTTTTCGCGGCAACGGCGCGATGCCGGGCAGCACGCCCAGCGCCGCGGTGCGCGCCGACAAGCTTGATGCGCTGCTGATCCGTGACACCGTGTTCGAGGACGGCCGAGGCAAGGCTGCAATCCTGTCAGCCGCCACCTGGACTTCGCTGGAAGGCTGCCGCATCGGCGGCGGCACGCGGCTGGAAGGCGCGACAGTGATGGTCGAGGGCGGGTTGCGGGCCGCGCACAACCGCATCGAGGCCGGATCGGGACCGCGCGGCTACCGGGCCGGCATCCTCGCTCTGCCCTCGGACGGAGCGCAGCCCCTGTCGGTGACCAACAACCAGCTGGAGGGGCAAGGGCTGCTGCTGCTGAACTGGTCCGGCCAAGACATGCGCCTGGCGGAGAATCTCGTCCCATCCGATGCGCAGGAGGCCAGCAGCACGGGGGCCTGGTGGTTCGCCCTTCGGCAATGGCTGCGATCGACCTGGCAGGATCTGAGCGGGGGTGCCCGGCAGGTGCTGCGCGCACTGCGCAGGCTCAGCGATGCGGCGACGGCTGGCTGAGGCCCCACTCCGGCCGGGGCGAGGCTGTCGGTCGCGAATCAAAAATTGCGACGTCGATCTGAAGCGGCAGCTGGCTGCGGCCCGTGCCCTCGGATGGCTGAAAGCCGCGTTGGTTCGGCGCGCTGTTGGAGCGAGTAGGGCTTCTCGACAAACAGAAACAAGACTGCTCCACCCACGGCACTGAACGTGAATACCGGGACGAGGCAGAGCCAAAAGCTCAGATCATTCCCGCTTGAAACCAGGAAGAGCGCCCGCAAGCAAAGGACGACGATGAGCCCGTGAACAAGATAATACGAGTACGACATATTCCCGAACCAGCGCATGTAGCGCCAGGACAGGGGTTTTCCGACAAGTGAGTCATTTCCAATAGCGCTAGCGCATAGTGCGCCAAAACCAATCGCCAGCAGCAGCGAGGTCACCCATGCGGCCGGCGCAAACATCGCGCCCACGAAACAACCGAAGGCCAATGGGACTGAGATAACACCCGGCAACTTGCCGCGATGTTCGGCCAGCAGCATTCCGACGAACAAGGGAAGGCCGCGGATGGGTACGTTGGGCAAGTCCAGCGCCGAGAGCGCGATCAGCGCGCCCGCCAGGCCAACAATGAGCCCGATCCTGGCCGGCTTCGGAAGTGTCGAAAGGCCGAGGACCGAGAACAAGACCGTAGCGCTTGCATAGAACCACCACTCGTAGCTGAGGCTCCAATTGACCGCGAACAACGGGTCTATCGGCAGCAAGCCGGGCAAGAAGGCGACGTTCTCGGCCAAATACCAGATCCCCTGGTAGCCAGGGCCAATCTTCGGCTCGGGTCGGAGAAAATCGACTGCTGCTGCGAGAACCAAGACGACGAGAAAGGCCGGGTAGAGCCGCTGCGCTCGCCGGGCCATGAAAGCGAAAAAGGCCGGCCTGCGCCGAAGCAAGATTCCGTAGATGAGGTATCCACTCAAGACAAAGAACAGCTCAACTCCATAATTGCCAAACCTCTGAACGGTCTTGGCGAATCCATCCGTGACTCCGGATACATGCCCATAGACGAGAAATTGCGTGCTGTAATGCTGCAGAAATACGAGGCTGACGGCGACCCCCCGTAAGCCTTCCATTGGTCGAGAGCGTCCGCTCCTATCAATCTCAAAATGCTGAGAAAACACGGAGTGTCTTCATCTCCTCGACTAGGTGCCCGCGGTCGCGCACGTCTAGCTGCGGCTTGCTATCGAGCGACGGCACGGTAACTGATCGCCGCCAATGCGACCCGATTCCTTCAGGGGTAGTCTGTATGGGCCGTTAGCGTCTCCGGCCCCGGCAGCTAGGATCGGCTCAGCGTGGCGACGTGGGGGATGCGGGCCCGCAGCCAGACGCATGGGAGCCTGGAAGAAAGGAAGAGCGGAAATCGGGAGAAACAGCGCCCGCGGCGGCGGTCAGGGCAGCAGGTGCAGCCAGTCCAGCACCCGCACCTTGGAGGTCGGCACGCCCTGCTCTTGTGTTCCGGCGGAAACCCCAAACGATCACCGAGCCCTATGCGTTCACACGAGTCGTGTCGTGGACGGGAGCTGCAAGAACGGTGCGAGTTGTCTCGATCCAATCGAATGCCGCCGGTGGGACCGCCCGCGACCGTCCTCCATTCGCTGTTTCGGAGATCGCTTCATGAGAATAAGTGTCATCGTGCCGACTTACAACCGCGCGACATTGCTTCCCTTTACTCTGGATGCGGTTCTGTCGCAGACGAGGCCGGCGGATGAAGTCATCGTCGTGGACGACGGGTCCGAGGACGACACTGACCGGGTTCTGCGCGCCTATGAGGGGCGCATTCATGCACTCAAAATCCCGAACTCGGGGGATCTCGCCGCCCGCAATATCGGGGCGCGCGTCGCGACAGGAGAGCTTCTGGCATTCTGCGATAGCGACGATCTGTGGCATCCCGATTTCCTGGCACGCATGAGCGTGCTCTGGCACCTCGAGCCGCGGACCACCGTCGGCTATTCGGATTTCGTCACCATCCAGAATGAATCCAGGAGCACAGTCAGCAAGTTCGCCGCCGCTCCGCGCGATTTCTGGTCTGGCTTCCGGCTGCTCGGCAATGATGCTGGGGTCTTTGACGAGCCGATCGTACCCAAGGTCGTGGGCTTTCAGCCGTTCTTTCCATCATGCATGGTCGTGCCCTCGGCATTCTTTCGATCGGTTGGTGGTTGGGACGAAGGTATTTCGCGAACCGTCGGTCACGACTTCGCAACATTGCTACGGATGGCCGAGCATACGCCGTTCGGCGTGGTGCGACTGCCCTTGGTCGATATTCGCAAGCACGCAGGGAATTACTCCCACGACGTACAAAAAATGGAACTCGGCGACAGCAAAGTGCTGGAGTACGTACTCGCAACGCGCCCTTCCCTGCGCCGCCATCGGGACACGATCCTCAACAGCATCGAAAAGCGCCGGCGGGCAGCGATGGAGACCGCGTTCGCCCGCCGCGATTTTGCATCGGTAAGAGACATTTTCCACATTCTGCCACCGGACAAGCGACCGGCACTGTTGCGGGCCAAGTATCTGGTGGCAAAGCTACCAGCGGCCCTCCGCACTTCAGCCTGGGAAGCGCTGTCCCTCGCTGGCTCCCTGCGCTCAGCCCGCAACCGTCGCGCCCGGAGGAGTCTCGCCCTGTCTGCCGAGCCGTCTCAGAAATCGCCAGACTGACGGGCCGACTGCTCGCTTCAGCCTCAACTTGGCCCAGCTTCCGCTCCTGGAGATTTCCGGATCGAAGGATCGAGCCAACCCCAGCAGCTCCCGCATGGCGTGAAGGTCGCCGCTGTCGAACTTGCGCGATGCGTCCCAGAAGACCTCCTCCGCCAGCCGGCGACGCGCCAAAGCGGAGAGCGCCTCCGCGTCCGACAGTCGAGATCCGGCAAACGCAAAAAATGCGTCAAACGCCGCTCTGCGCTGCTCGTAATCGCGGCGTAGCTGTTCATGACCGATGTAGCCATGTCGCATGTTCTTTTGATGGATTCGGCTATAGCCCTGCACCGACTGCAGCACGCCGACGTCGCCATAGGCGGCCAACCGCAACCACATCTCATAGTCCCCCGCATGCGGCAGGGAGGGCCGATAGCCGCCGACACGCTTTTGCAGCGGACCACGCACGACGGCGGTTGCAGTAGCGATCGCACAGTTCACGCTCCAGCAGTTGGTGCGGATGAACTCATGTCCAGGAACAATGGCGAACTCGGCCGAGTCGGGGTCGGCGGGCGGCTCCGCTGGATGGTAACGGCCTCGTGTCGAACGCAGCGGCATCATGCGACCGTCGACTTCCATGAAGTCCATGTGCCGACCGGATACAAAGCCAACGTTCGAATGAGCCTCCATCACTGCGATCGCGCGGTCCAGCGCGGTCGGAGCGACCATGTCATCCGCGGAGAGCAGGAGCATATAGTCGGATTGGACCCAATCGATTCCTTCATTGTAGGTGGCGATATGGCCCTGATTCTGCGAATGCACCACCACGGAAATTCGCGGATCCTCGAGCGCGAGTTGCTGCGCCGTCTCCGCTGAGTCGTCGGTCGACGCGTCGTCGATAATGAGGACGCGGAGATCGTCTAAAGACTGCGCGCGCAGACTGGAGATACATGGCCGCAGGAAGCGCCCATAATTGTAACAAGGAACGATGACGTCTAGCGAAGCCATGCCTGGAATCCGAAGCTATCCTTGACGGACGTTGAAAGGTTACGGTGCCGAGCAGAGCCGCAAGAATGCATCGGTCCTCTCCACCCAGCCGGATGCGGCGGCGACCCTCATCCCGCCGCGGCGCAAGCCATCTCGCAGCACCGCATCCTGGCGGAGCAGACGCATAGCCGCGGCAATGTCCGCTACGGACGTGCCATCGACGACCAGGCCGTTCTCACCATGCTGCACCGCGTCAGTACTGCCACCGTCGCGACCGGCTATCACTGGCAGGCCACAGGCATTGGCCTCCAGGAACACCAGGCCGAAGCCCTCGGTGTCGCCATCGGGAAGCCTGCGGTTCGGCATCACGAAGACATCGCCAAGGCAGTAGTGATCGACCAGCGAGGCGTCGGGCACGGCGCCGGTGAACACGACCCGGTCGGACACGCCGCAGAGCTGCGCCAGTCCGCGCAATGCTGGCTCGAAGGGACCTGCGCCTACAGCCAAGAGCATCGCGTCTGGAACCGAGGGCAGTAGTTCGGCCAATGCGCGGATCGCGTTGTCCAAGCCCTTCTTTTCCACCAGACGGCAGACCGAGACATAGACGAAGCGGTCACGGAGCCCGTAACGTTCGACGAGCTCGGCGCGACGAGGGAGCGGCTGAAAGCGCCGCCGGTCGACGCCGTTGGGAATAAGCGCCAGCTTGGCCTTCCCTTCGACCGGCCCGAGCAGCTCCCGCGCCACCGCCTCGGTGAAACGGCTGACAACGATCACGCGGTCGGCCAACTGTAGGGCTCGGCGCGCTCGCCTCAGTTGGGGGTCCCAGGTGCCGACGGTGGTAAGTTCCTCGCCATGCACATAGACAATCGTCCGGACGGAGGGCACCCAGCGCAGCAGCGCGACGATCCATCCGCTCGCCAGCAGCTCCCCGATGCAGACGGTTGTCACCCGCTCGGTGGCGATCAGCCGGAGCAGCCTGACCGAAAGGACGGCCCGCAGCGCGAGATCCTCCAGCAGCATCCGCGCGCGCGCCACGCCGCGGATCGACGCCTCGCTCTTCTGCAAGCGGGTGCGTAGTAGCGGGTATCGCTCGATCCGATAAGGCGCCGCCTCGTCGAACTCCATCCAGCCAGCCAACTCGCTTCCGTCGACATAGTTGATGGTGGGGGCCAAGACGACGATGCGCCCGGCTGCATGCCTTGCGAGGCTCTCGTAAACGACGGCGGATCCGCCGAGAACCGGCGGGAAATTGCTGGCGAGGAGCAGTATCCTGTCGCTTCTTGCTGTGGCCCTCGACGCACTTTGGCCCTTCGCTCGCGCGGCGGGTCGAAACCACCCTTGCGATTCCAGTATCCGAGCGAGAGCGGACATCATCCAGGGTGAACCTGACTATTGCGTCGATCGACGTGCAGCCCTCGAAACGCACCGCAACCTCGTCGCCACCTACGCCGTGCGTAATCGAACTTGGGAGTTCTCCTCATTCAGCCGCTCCACGTGACGGCATCACGAGACTGGATGACTCACGCGCCGGCAAGCGAACGGTAGAGCATTGCATTGCCTCGGGTATAGGCCGAAGACACAAGCGTGCGGGGGCGTTGGAGTTACCCTGATTGAATGCTTGGCTTGTCGACATCACTGAACACCATTCCAATGGATGTTCCCACGACCATTCAGCGGGTCGCTCCTGATTCGGACGCGATCCGTCCATCGCCGCGCAAAGGGATGACAGTGGGCGGCAGACTGTTTCCTCCCAGCAGTGCCGGGCGTTGCCGTGTGATTCGTGACGAAGACGGTGCGATAGCTGCCGCTGAGGGCGACGACATTCGATTCGATGCGGATCTCGGGCGTCGGCCGGTCCACGCCCTCGGCGCCGATCGAAATCGCCGTGCTGCGGTTGCCCGAGCGCGGGCCTTTGGACAGCCGGTTGCCGCAGCAGCACCGCGCCGCCATTCGGCACTTCGATCAGGTAGCTCGCCGTACCCTCGGGCCCGTCCTCGACGTCGCAGTCGAGCACCTCGGTGCGGAAGGCGCGCGATTTCACGTGATGACCTTCACCCGTGGCACGGAGGCGGGAGCGCTCCACGCGCAGCCGCTCGAGTGGCCCGGTGTAGATTCCATGGGCGCATGCATGCGCGCAACTGCCATTGCCGATGAAGCTGCTGTTCCGCACGAGCAGCACGCCCCGCGATACGCCGGCCAGAAGGATGCCGTTCTCGTTGTCCAGGAAACGCACGCGTTCGACGGTGAGGTTCACGCCCTCGCCACGAATTTCGGCGCCGTTGCCGTCTACGGAACGCGCGCCGCGCAGCGTTACGCCGCGCACGGTCACGTCGTTGGCGGCAACGACAAAGACGCCCTTGCCAAGACATGTGCGGTTGCCGATGACGACGCGCTCGGCGTCCTTGCCCTCGATGACCAGCCCATCGGCGCGCCACGCGGCGCAATCCTCATAGGTGCCCGCAGCGATGCGGATAACATATCCTGGCCGCGCGGCCGCGGCAGCCGCCGAGGGCATCAGGAAGGTGCGCCCCGGGGCGACATCGAGGATTCGCGGCTGCGCCGACGGCGCCGCCGGCAGCATCACCATCAGCAGGGCGATCGCGGCGGCACGCATGCACGGTATCTCCCTGGTGGATAGTCAAGACGCCCGCCTCGCCCGGACGCGCCAGGCGGGCAGGTGCGCCACGGAAGCCGCGACCTGAGGCCTTGCAGCAGGCAAGGCCTCGACCGTCCCGACACGGGCCAGCACGGCACTGAGGGAGACCGCGAACACGATCAGGTAGTAGTGCAGTGGCTGATGGGCGATGCCGGAGAAGGCCGCGCCAGCCATGAAGATCAGCATCGATTGCATCAGCGCCGAGGCGAGCCCCCCCATCCAGGCGAGATCCTCGCGGCGGCGCGCCCTCTTCCGGACCCTCCTCATGCCGAGGAAGAAGACGGCGAAGATGGCGAGGAAAATGCCGAGCCCGATCCAGCCCTGTTCGCCCAGCACCTCGAAATAGATGCTGTGGGAAGCGAGGCCGTGGATCGAGAATTCGGTGCCGTCAGGCCGCTGGGTCACGGCGTAGCTGGAGCGATAAACGTCGAACCCGCCGCCGAGGGGGTTGCGATTGGCGAAGTTCCAAGTCCATTCCCAGGATACCAGGCGACCAAGCGCCGAATCTTCCTGCTTCGCATCGGCGGTCGTCGACATGCGCTCGGTCCATTTCTCGCCCATCAGGGGCTGGAGGGCGACCAGGCCGCCCGCCAGGGCAAAGATCAGTGCGATTTTACGCCGGCTGTGCCACCAAGCGATGATCACCCAGACGATTCCGGCGATGACGCCTGCGCGTGCGAAGGTGGCCATCGTGGCGAGCGCGGCCACTGCGGGCGCCAGGTAATACACGTAGCGCATCCATCCGCGGCCCGGCGCAATCAGGGAATGGTGCTGAAGGAACGCGACGAGCGGCAGCGTGGCAAAGGCGTAGGTGGAGAGCGTGCTGCCCTCTCCGCCCCAGCCCCCATTCACCGACACAAGACCGAGCTGCTGCCCGTAGCCGCCGCCAGACAGCGGCATTTTCACGGCGTAGGGCAGGAGATTCGACGCGATGGCGCAGACGAAGACGAGCAGCGCCGCCTCGATGCGGATGCGTGAGGTGAAGACAAAGGGCAGCAGCGTGGTGAAGGCGACGGTCTTGAATGCCCAGTCCCATTTCTTCCAGGCAAAGTCCGGGAGCAGTGCCCAGGTCGTCGTCAGGGTCATCCAGGCGGCCCATGTCACGAGCAACAGCGTCAGCAGGCCGAGCCGCGGCGGATTGCCCCGATCACCGAACAGGTAGGCGACAATTGCGGCGATCGCCGTGACCATGGAGATCGGCATCATCATGGCGATGGTCGGGGCGACGCTCTGCGGCTGGAATATGTCCACCCAGATATAGGCGAGCGACACGGCGAAGGGCGCGACGCAGCCCATGGCGAGCATCGAGCCCCAGACCATCAAGATGAAGAGGGCCTGCAACTGCGCGCCTCAATCGCGACGATGACGGGTCGCGGCTTTGTCGGCCGCGCGCTCGCTGCGCTCCATCCGCACGGCGCGGAAGGCGACGACCATCACGGCGATGCCCATCAGCAGCACGACGAAATTGTCGATCATGACGCCGTGTACTTCACGGACTGAGCCAACACTTCGCGCCCCTGCGGCAGCAGCCGCCAGCGCGGCCCGGCGGCGAGTCGCCCCTCGCGCTGCAGGCGGCGACGCAGCAGCATTCCCTTGACGGAGCGCAGGCGCAAAGTGTCGCGCAGTGTCGGGAACCAGGCTTGGCGGCGGAGCGCGGCGAAGGCGGGCGGCGTCTGTTCGCGCCGCGGTGAGATCATGGAATGAAGGCTGGTCATCGCCACGCCCGCGCCGCGTGGCGCCAGCATGGCGGCGAAGCGCGGCCGGCCCGGCAGCATGTCGTAGAAATCGAAGGCGTTCTGAATCGGCAAGCCATGGCTCAGGCGAACCGCCGCCGCCCGGCGCGTGACGATCATCGCATGCGTACCTTCCGGACCGCCGCTGAGCCCATAGGCGGTGAAGCCATGGCCGAGGGCCAGCCGATCGTCGGGGTCGTAGAAGACAGGCTCACGGTCATTGGCGCAGTCCAGGAAGCAATAATCGAAATCGAGCCTCGCCGGCCCGGCCCGCAGCAGCGGCACGATGTCGGGGTTGAGCGTGGCATCGTCCTCCAACACCAGCGCCGCCTCGGCGCCGCTTTCGACCAGCCGGCGATAGACGGCCATATGCGACATGTAGCAGCCAACCACGCCGGGACTGGAGAAGGTCACGCCCGGCGCGAGCAGCTGCGCATGCTCCTCGGGTGTCAGCGCGCGCCCATCCACGCCATCCACCAGCTCGTATTCCAGGCCGAGCGCCTGGAGATGGGCGGAGACGGTGGCCCGTCGCTCGGCAGCGCGCGCCAGCGAAATGACGAAAATCCGAAGCGCCTGGCTCATAACAATTCCTAGGGGTCCGTCGAACACGTACTCAACTTTGCGACATCCGCCAAAGCGACACCGTAAGTAGGGCGTGGTGCCTTAGGAGTTACCTCTTACGCGCCATCGCGGGCCGCTTCGCATGGGCTTCGGGTTGCATGTCGCGACCTTGGCTAGTGCAACAGCGCGGCGATCGCTCGCTCTGTGCGGCGGCGATATTCGCCGGTCGAATAGCGGTGGGTCCCTGCGAAATGGAGGAAGCGTCCGTCCGGCCCGGTCGGCTCGTTCCAGTAATTGCTGTAACGGGAATAGGGCAAAAGTATCGGGTCCTCGCTATTGGCAACAAGGAAGTTGGAGGCGACCTGCTCGCTGCCCCAGCTGCGCCATTTGTGCTGCCCGACGATGCGCTCGGCGCTAAGGCTGAATGCCTCTACGCTGGCGCGGCTGGGCCGGCCACCGCGCGCAAAGCCGGTGAAGCCCGAAGAGCCCCGGACATAGCGGTGGCGCGCGGCCTCGGGGTAGCGATCCCAATGCCCCTCGATCAAAGCTACGATATGCGCCGAGCCAGCGAGATCGACGCCGCTGCCGCCTGGATGATAGGCCGCCATAAAATCCAGCAGTGAGAGGACGCCGCGTTTCTCCGCCAGGGCATCTCCGAGCAGTGTGAAGCTGCGATTTGCGGCGATGGCCTCCACCACTTCCGGCACGTCACCGATCGTCACCGTGTCGGAATCGAGCTGCACGACATAATCATGGGCAGTCATGTCAAGCAAAGTGAGCAACCTCTCCCAAGTGCCGCCCGTGGGGCAGGCACCGGTTTCCACCGCGTCGATCGGATAGATGACGGGATTGGCCAGATGGTGCGCCAGCACCGCCCGATCAGCGGCGGTAAGGGTGCCGTCGTCCAAGATCGCCACCCGGCCGACTCCCAAGCGGGAGTGGAACGACTTCACTGCCACGAGATAAGGCAGCACCGCCCGCGTACCAATCATGGAAAAGATCAGCACCGGATCCCTGGTCGGCACGATCGGAGGCGTTGCCAGCACACTGCGCGCGGCGTGTAGATGCAGTATCTCGCGGCCCTTTCTCATCAGACGGTCGATCATCGCGGACAGGCCCTCTCCTTCGTTCCCCTGAGCGCCAAGCCGGCGAACAGGTCGCGCCAGGCGGCGACCATGCCCGTCTCGGCGAATTCGGCTTTGGCGCGCGCCCGGTTGGCGGCACCGAGGGCGGCCCGCAAATCGCTCCGCGCCGCGAGGCAGGCCAGCGCGCCGGCCAACGCGTCGTCTTCCCGCGCCACGACATAGGGACGGTTCGCCGCATCGAGCATGTCGGCAACATCGCCGACATCGGTCGTCGCCACAGGCAGCCCCGACGCCATTGCCTCCAGCACGGAGAGCGGCATCTGCTCGGTATCCGAGGACAGTGCGAAAACATCGAAGCCTGCGTAGAACGGCGCCGGGTCCGCGCGGTGACCGGCGAACTCCACCCGCCCGCCGACGCCCTCCGCCGCTGCCTGAGCTTGCAGCGCCGCCCGTTCGGGTCCATCGCCGACGATTACGAGCCGCGCCGACATTGCAGCGGGCAGGCGGGCCACAGCGCGGATCAGCCGCCCGATGTTCTTTTCCGGGCGCAGCGCGGCAACGGTGCCGATGACGACGGGTTGCTCGTCCTTGCGCGGGCTGGCAGCCTTGAAGCGCGAGACATCGACGCCGTTCGGCAGCAACCGCACGCTCGATTGCGGCAGGCGCCAGGTCTCAGTGGCAATGCGCCACAGCAGGCGGGAGGGCAGCACCACGGTGGCGCGGCGCAGCAGCAGCCGGCGCGCCAGCACGCGGCGCGGCATCTGACGCGCGTGCTCCTCCGGGCCGAAGCCATCCTCCATGTGCAGATGCGGTACACCGGTGCCGGTCCGCGCCAGCGCCCATTCGATGCTGCCCCAGTTGCTGGTGACCAGCAGGTCGGGCGCGATGTCGCGCAGCGCCGCGCGGAAGCGGCGCACATTGCCCCACGCGTCGCCCTTGAGCACGCCAACCTGCAGGAAGCAGATGTCGAGCGTGGGATCGAGCAAGGTGCGCGCCTCCTGCCGCCCGTCCATCGCCACCACCGCGTGACGGAACCGCCCGCCGAGCCGATTGGCGAGGGTGGCGAAGCGCACCTGCGGGCCGCCGATGCCGAAGCTCGGGAAGACATGCAGCAGCAGGGGAACCGCAGTGCGCATCACGGCGCTGTCGCGAAGGCGGCCTCGCGGAAGCGGGCCGCATCGGCCAGCGGCACCCAACCGAGATCGCGCTTGGCGTCGCTGCAGTCGAAGGGCGCGTGCAGGCCGCGCGAGAGCAGGTCGCGCTGCGAGGGCAGCGGCGAACGCCGCCCGCCTACCCGCTTCAGCAGCCATTTCGCACCTTCTTCGGCCAGCAGCATGGCAGGGAATTTGGGATGGAAACGCAGCGGGCGACTGGTCGCCTCGGCCAGCCAGGCAAGGTATTCGCGCGCCGTCGGCCGCACATCCCCGACCAGATTGTAGCAGCGTCCGATCGCCTGCTCCGCCCGCAGCGCGCCAACGATGGCTGCGGCCACATCGTCGGCCAACACAAAAGGCAGCGGGTTACGGCCGCGATTCCAGCCGATGACATGCTGCTCGGAATTGAAGAAGCCGAGGCCGCTATGGATGGGCGAGGTGCCGCACCCGACGACGAGGCCGGGCCGCAAGATCACTACGGGCAGCCTCTCCTGCGCATGCAGGCCGAGCAGCATCAGGTCACACTCCGCCTTGGCGCGAGCGTAGTCGCCGCGTCGCACGGCCTCGGCGTCGGGCGGGGTGGCGCCGGTGATGGGTCCGCTGCCGGGCCCGAGATAGAGGGAGGCGATGGAGCCGACATGCAGCAGCCGCGCCGTGCCGGCGGCGAGGCAAGCACGCGCGACGACCTCCGCCCCGCCGACCATCGCAGCGCGGATCGCGGCGTAGTCGGCGCCACCGCCGCCATGGGCGAGGTTGACCACCGCACCCGCCCCGCCCACCGCCTGCGCCACCGCACTGGCGTCGGCGATGTCGCCACGCAGCAGCCGGATGCGTGGACCGGAGAAGAGCGGCGGCAGCCCCTCCGTGCCGCGCGCCATGACGGCGACGCTGAGCCCTTCCTGCAACAGCCGCGCCACCGTGGCCCGGCCGATGAAGCCGGTGCCCCCCAACACCGCGACGTCCGGATGGCCGCTCAGCGTGGCTGGCGCCTGCAGCGGGACGGGGCGATTCTCCTCGGCGGGCAGGCGAGCGACAATCTCCTCGCATAGCCCGACCAGCCGCGCGCCGAAGGCCGCATCCGCCTCGAAGCGCGCGGGCGCGGCGTGGAAGGCTGCGATGCTACCCTGCATGCTGCTGAAGAAGGCGTCGTTACGCTTGGAGAGGCCGAGCAGCGAGGTGCCGTACCGGCCGGCATTGGCGATGCCGCCAGCGACCATCTCGGCCGCCGAGAGCGCGGGCGCAACGATGCCGTCGATCGGGTCGGCGAACCGCGTGCGCACCAGCATGTGGACGCGCTTGCCAAGGATGTCGGCAACGATGGCGCCGTCGTCGCAGATCGCGGTGAGCTGCCAGAGCGGAAACTTCTCGCCCACCGCGAAGCGCAGCATGGCGGACGCGCAACGGCCACGCAGGGACATCGTCCAGCCAGCCTGGAAGCACCGTCCTTCGTACAGCACCTGCGGCGCGTCCGGTACCGCCTCCACGGTCTCGATGTCGCCGAGCAGGGCGGCGATCTGCGACAGAGGATGCACCGCCTGCTCCAGCAGGATGTTGACCGGCGCGGCGAACATCCAATGGCCAAGTTGCCCCGCTGAAAGCTGGCGCAGAGGAACACTGTAGACGCAGTCCACGAAGCGCAGGCGGCCCCGCCGGCCATTGGCCAACGCCCGACGCAGCGCGAGGAATGCCGGGTGGAACAGGAAATTCTGGTTGATGCCGAGCGCCGCGCCGCCGGCATCGGCGGCTTCGGCCAGGCCCTCGCATTGCTCGCGCGAGGCCGCCATCGGCTTCTCCAGCAGCACGTCGCATCCCGCTTCCAGCAGGGGCATGGCAATGGCGGCGTGGGTATCGGGCGGCGTCAACACATGGGCGGCATCAAAGCCGCCAGCGGCCAAGGCCTCCTCAACCGAGCCGACCGGCCTTGCGCCGGGCAGCAGGCGCGCCAGCGCTTCGGCGGCACCGCGGCGCGGATCGGCCACCGCCACCACGGAGACTCCTGGCATCTTGCCCAGCACCTCGGCATGGATGCGGGCGATGTTTCCGGCCCCAACCAGACAGATGCGTCTCATGGCCGGGCTCCGCGTCTCGATGGCTTCACAGCCCGGCCTCCGATATGCAACGCCGCCATGGAGGACGGACCGAGGAGATAGGTTCTCCCTTTTTGCAGCAAACATTCACATCGCCTCGCGAGAACAGCAGAAACTCATAGCCCACGTCGTCTTCCTCGGATCAACGTTCGGACTTGCAGAGTCGGCGTTGCAAAGCGCCGCCGCATCGTTGAGATCGACTTGTCCGAGCGACCCTCATTTGACCATCCAGGCATGCCCCGTTGCAGATTTTCGTAGACGATCTGCGTGCCCAGCCTGGCGATTTGCACACCGTGCGAACGCTAACATCCTGCCCTACTCGACGCTAACATCCTGCCGGGCTACTCCGCCCGTAGTGCCCGGCTCACACGGTCGTAAGCCGGTCGTCATTGCAGCCTGTAGTGGGGATCCATAGGAATCCGCTCCAACAGTTCTCTCGATCAGGCTCTCTTGCAGCTTGGTCAGCGACGCGCAGCCACGTCCATTCGACCGCGGTCCTGTCTTTCTGATCCATTGCCCTTCCCTGCCGTCGTCCGCAGCAAAGCTGTCTCGTGGACGACGATGGACTGCGGCACAGAGCATCAAGAGTTCTCGCCGCGTCGAGGTGATGGACGGCCAACCTTTCGCCCGTTCAGCGCGTGTTCGGCCAAGCCGACGACGCGGCGCGCATTGCCGGCCCAGGTGAAATCCCGGCGCAGCACCTCCTGTCGTGCCGCGGCTCCGAGGCGTGCGCGCAACGCCGCATCCCGCGCCAGGGTCTCAATGCACTGCCACATGTCCTCAGGGTTGGCCGGGTTGAACAGCAGAGCGGTGCGGCCGTCGTCCAGCACCTCGCGGATATTGGGCTGATCGGGGGCGACGATGGCTCGCCCTGCCGCCATGTATTCGAACAGCTTCAGCGGGGAGGCATAGGGCACCGAGGCCGGCTGCAGCGCGATATCGAAGCCGGCTACCAGACGCGGGACCTCCTGCCGCGTGGCGAGACCGGTGAAGCGCACGCGGTCGGCGACCCCGAGTTCTACGGCGAGCGATTCGAGGTCGACGCGCGCCGGCCCGTCCCCCACCACGGTGAGGTCGAGGCGGGGCGCTCCCTGCCAGGCAGCAAGCCCGCGCAGCACCTCGTCAAGCCCATGCCAATGGCGCACAAAGCCGACAAAGCCGAGCTGCACCACCTCGCCCGCAGCTCTGGCGGGCAGCCTGGTGAAATCCTCGAGATCAATGCCGTTCGGCACGACCACGATGCGCCTGCGCGGCACGCCCGCCGCGTTCACCTGGCCTGCCAGCACCTCGGTGACCGGCAGTATGATGTCCGCGCAGCGCCAGATGAAACGCTCTGCGGCATGGGCCAGCCGCTTCAGCCGAAGCCCGCTGAAGCGGATGCGTTCGTCCGCGAGCGGCGCATTGACTTCAAGCAACAGCGGCACGCCACAGCGCCAAGCCGTCCAGCTTCCCGCGACATGAAAAAGGTTGGCGCGCTCATAGACGATGTCTGGGCGGAAGGCCGACGCCGCGCGCGCGAGCCGCGCGGTGGAGATGAGCCCATAGGCCATCTCCGCCAACTCGCCCAGCACCCCGGGCAGGAAGCGACGGATGCGCGCGAGGGGACTCTCGCCGCCTAGTGCCACGGCGTCATAGGCCGGCGGGCCGACGACGCAGACCTCATGCCCGGCAGCGCGCAGTGCGGCGACCAGCGCCTCGATATGCACGCCCATACCATCGTGGGACTGGATGCGATGGCTGTAGAGGATACGCACGCTAGAACCCCATCCACTGCGCCAGCAGCCCCGTCCATTCGCGCAAGGCGAACCAACTCATCGCCAGATGGTCGGGGCGCGGCATCCAATCGGCGAGCCGGCCGTCCGGAATGCGCTCGGCGCGCACCGCCGCCGGCCAGGCGATGAGACTCGTGCGGTCGACTTCTGCCAGCGCCCGCCGCATGTGCCATGCGTGGGTGACCAGCAGCACCGAAGCGATGCCTTCTGGCGCCAGGATCGCGGCGCTGCGGGCGGCGTTCTCGGCGGTGTTGTGCGCCGCCGGTTCCACCCAGCGCACCGGCACGCGGAAGGATTGCTCAAGCGTTTTTCGCATCAGTTCCGCCAGCGGCGGCGCGCCGGGCGCGGTAACGCCAGCGGTGACCAGCAGCGGCAGGCCGGTCTCACGCCGCAGATCGACCGCCCGGCGGAGCCTCTCGAGTGTCAGCGGCCCGACATCGGCGCCGTCCGGCCCGGTGCGCGTCTCGGCACCCAACACGAGGATGGCGGCTGGCGGTGGCACACCTGTCGGCCGTGCTGGGGCGTCGAGCGACAACAGCAACAGGCCGGAGACCAGCGGCGTAGACAGCGCCAGCAGCAGCGCGCCGGCGAGCACGGCCACCCAGCCCCCGATGCGCGTGCCGCGCAGCGCCGCGAAGCCGCCGAGCAACACGGCCAGCATCAGCGAGACCGGCGGCACCGCCAGAGTGCCGACCAGCCCGCGCACGAGATCGGCACTCATGCGGCGCGGCTCCGGCGACGGAGCAGCCACATCACCAGGGATTCAATCTCGGCATGCAGCGGATGCCCGCTCGCGCGCAGCGCGAGGAAGGTAGCGGCGGCGGAGACCGGCGCCGCGACGAACAGCGCAGCGACCGGAAGGTCCAGGCGGAAGCCATAGACGCACATCGCTGCCAATGGCCCGGTGGCGGAGGCAAGGGCCACTACCGCGCCGGGCGCCACAGCGCCGAAGATCTCACGCCAGCGCATACCGGCATGGCGCCGGATCACCGAGACCACGACGAAGGTCTGCAAAGGCGCGGTGATCCAACTCGAGGCCGCCACCGCCTCCAGGCTGTGCATTGCGGCAAAGGCAAGAACGGCAAGGCTCGGCGGTACGGTGATCAGGCTGGTGGTCAGCGTGTCCCGCACGCGGCCCAGCACGACGAGGGTGGGGTAGCTGAGGAAAGCCGGCACCATCCAGAACATGCCACCGGCCATCAGCCGGACCAGATGAGGCACCTCGTGCCATTGCGGGCCGAGCAGAAGCATCACCAGCGGGTCGGCGAGCAGGATAAGGCACACCAGCGCTGGCCACTGCACCGCCGCCATATGGCGCAACCCGAGCAGATAGGGTTCGACCACCGTGCCACCCCGACGGACATGCTCGGCCAGCGCCGGCAACAGCACCGGATTCAGAGCGCTGACAAGAAGCCTGTCCGGCAACTGGCATATGGTCTGGGCGCGGTCGTAGAGGCCGACCGGCACCACGCCAAGCAGCCGGCCGAGCAATAGCTGCGCGGCGTTGTTGTGCAGCACGTTGACGAAGACCGTCGCACTCGACCAGCCGCCGAAGGCCAACGCAGGACGCCAGCCGGAAAGGGTTGGGCGGAAGGCCCAAGGCATCGGGCGGGCGAGGTTGTATGCTGCGGCGCGCACGAGCCCTGAGGCGAGGATGCCCCAGGCCGGCGATGCCGCGCCGAAGCCTTGCCAGGCGAGAAACAGCAGCACGCCGACCTGCACGCCGGTGGCTATGAGGGTGATGACCGCCAAGGTGTGGAACGCCATGTCCCGCCGCAACATCGCGGAAGATGGGCTGCCGAGAGGGTTGGTCAGGCTGGCCGCGGCAATGATCAGGATAACGCCGGTGAGTTCCGACTCGTCGAAGAAGGCGGCGGCGGGCAGCGCTGCGGCGGCGAGCATCAGCGCACAACCCAGCGAAATGAACAGCATCACCGTGACGGCGCCGCGCACCGTCTCTCGCGACAATTCACGTAGTTGCACCAGGTAGCTGCCGGTTCCGAATTCCCGCAGCACGTCCACCAGGCCAACCAGGATGGTGGCCAGCGCGAAGACGCCGAAATCGCGGGGCGTGAGCAGCCGTGACGCCCCGGCCATGCCGGCCAAGCCGATGGCATAGGCACCGTAGCGCTCTACGGCGGAGAAGGCGATCGAGCGGCGCAGCCCGTTCATGCTCAGCCTCGTTGTCCGCTGCTGATTGCAGCGGAGTGCATTGGCGTCGCTCCACCCTTCTTGGGATCCGAGGATAGCGGCATGGCAGCGTGTTGCCGTTGCGCGGCGGGTAAGCGGGCGGTGTTGCGCAGCAGCCTTTCGCGCGCACGCCCGGCCGCCTGCCACATGGTCGGACCGGCCAGCCGGCGAGCGTGGAAGCGCCAACTCAGCAGGCGCCCGGGCAGCCCCGGGGCGGCCTCGCGCGCCATCGCGCGCAGCGACGTCACATCGGCGGCGGGGTCCCTGACGAGCGCGCGGTTCGCAAACCACAGCATCTCGGCTGCGAGGCGGCGAAACACCTGCGCCTCGAGCCGGGCGGCATCGGGCAGCGTCGCACCGTGGCGCACGAAGAAGTCGCGGAACATGGCTGTGCGTTGGCGGAAATCGCCGAGCATCAACCCGTCATAGGCGCCGTACTGCATGTTGGAGGCATGGATACGGGTGAAAGCCTGCACGGCATCGACGAAGCCGACCTCGCCGAGAGTGGCGAGGCGCAGCCACATGTGCATGTCCCCCGAATGCGGCAGGGCAG
This sequence comes from Pseudomonadota bacterium, assembly GCA_023436825.1. Next base: position 19,009 of record JAEZHS010000238.1, read on the forward strand.
GATCGTAATGTCCCACCACCTTGTGACAGCGCGTGCGCACAATGGCGGTGCCGGTGTCCACCGGATTTACTGGCCGATCACACTGCGCCTCGATATAGGCGCGGCCGGTGCGCCAGCGGGTGGGCGCCGCCCCCGCGGGGGGCGTTGTGGGGCAGGGGGTTCCCTCGC
>JAEZHS010000273.1 GCA_023436825.1 Pseudomonadota bacterium
GAGCCACCCAGTCCACGCCGAGGCGCAAGCCAAATTCCAGGTCGGCACGGTCCTTAGCGGTGAGCGGCGACAGATCGAGAATCGTTCCGGGCGAATTGACGCCCTTGTGATTCGAGATCTCTCCCCCGACAATCACTTTGGCCGCGATGTAATCGTCGCCCACACTGGTCGCGCGAACGCGCACCCGGCCATCGTCGATCAACAGATCATGGCCGGGCGCAATGGCGGCGAAGATTTCCGGATGCGGCAACGGTATGGCCGAGCTATCGCCTTCCGATCCGGAGCACACGAAGCGGATGGACTCGCCGGCCCGAACGGTGATCTTCTTCCCGCGCAAGGCGCCGACGCGGATTTTCGGACCCTGCAGATCCATCAAGATGCCGATCGACTGCTGCATGCTCCGTTCGAGTGCGCGGATCGCGGCATGGACGTTTGCATGACCATCATGAGTTCCGTGGCTGAAGTTGAGGCGGAACGTGTCCACGCCTGCGAGAAACAGTGCCTTGAGCATCTCAGGCGAAGCGCTGGCGGGGCCAACGGTTGCGACGATCTTTGCCCGTCGACGACGACGCATGTCGATCTCCTCGGCATCCGAAAAACGGCTGTTTCGTGATTCCAGCGGCCTCCCTCGTGCTCGTCGTCGAGTCGGAACGACTTCCGGCCCCGCCGCCACTACCCGCGGACCGTCACCTCGAGAGTGGGTGGCAGTCCCTCGCTTCCCAGTCGCCCCTCAGATCAGCTTCCCCATTGCGACGGCGGTGTCCGCCATGCGGCATGAGAAGCCCCACTCGTTGTCGTACCACGACATCACACGCACCAGCGTACCATCCATGACCTTCGTCTGATCCATGTGGAATACGGAGCTGTGCGAATCGTGGTTGAAGTCGAGCGAAACGTTGGGCTCGTTGGTATAGCCAAGGACTCCCTTGAGCTGCTGCTCGGCGGCGCGCTTGATCGCGGCGTTCACCTCGTCCTTCGATGTCGATCTCCCGGCAAGAAACTTGAAGTCGACGACCGAAACATTCGGCACCGGCACGCGGATGGCAACGCCATCGAGCTTGCCGTTCAGCTCCGGCAGCACCAATCCAACCGCCTTGGCCGCACCCGTCGAGGTTGGAATCATCGACATCGCTGCGGCACGGGCGCGGTACAAGTCCTTGTGCAACGTGTCCAGCGTGGGCTGATCGCCTGTATAGGCGTGGATCGTCGTCATGAAGCCCTTTTCGATCCCGATCGCATCGTTGAGCACCTTGGCAACCGGCGCCAGACAGTTGGTCGTACACGAGGCATTGGAGACGACCTTGTGCTCCTTCGACAGCCTGTCGTGATTGACGCCGTAAACCACCGTAACGTCGGCGCCGGCGGCCGGCGCCGAGACAAGGACAGCTTTCGCGCCCGCCGTGAGGTGAGCGGCAGCCTTGTCCTTGGAGTTGAAGATGCCCGTGCATTCGAGCGCGATGTCGACGCCCATCTTCTTCCACGGCAGGGCCGATGGATCCTTGATCGCGGTCACCTTGACCTTGCCGTTGCCGACGCTGATGGCGTCACCTTCGACCTTCACCTCGCCGGGGAAACGGCCGTGCACGGAATCGTAACGCAGAAGGTGCGCGTTGGTCTCGACAGGCCCGAGGTCATTGACCGCAACGACCTCGATATCCTTGCGGCCGTCTTCCACGATGGACCGGAGAATATTGCGGCCGATGCGGCCGAATCCGTTGATGGCGACGCGAACGGTCATTTTCGAGCTCCCTTTTTCGTGGCGACTAGGACAACCGTTTCAACGGGATGTACACTGATCCGGCGTGTCCGCCGGACGCCGTATCGTCTCTGAGCACTTCAATTCAGTGGGTTGCCGGTACGAGAGATCGTCTCGCTCTACTGACTGGCGACGCTGCTTCCTGAAATCAGGTGTTTCACTTCAGCGAGCGGAGGTCAGGATGCCTTTACAGCCGGCGCCCCGCCAGCCTGCGGCGTCTCTGTCGGCCCAGTCACAGCAGCATGGCTGCAATGCAAAACCATGCCAAGGCGAGCCTCGAGGATGAAACTTGAATGGCAGCCCTAGTCGCGACCGCGCCCCTCGCCCTGATCATTTTCCTCATGGCCGTCTTGCGGTGGTCGGCGGCCAGTGCGGGGTTGGTCGGGCTCGTGGCGACGGTGGCTGGCGCAATCGGGTTCTTTGGCTTCGGAACCAGTGTCCACGTTGAGCAGGGGATTGGTGGAGCGCTCTTCGGGACCGGCGCCGAGGCAGCTTTCTCCGCCGTTGACATCCTCTGGATCATCCTTCCGGCCCTGTCGCTCTATGAGCTCCAGCGGCGCTCGGGCGCCATCGATGCCATCCGGGCGGGCCTGATGGGCCTGTCGTCCGACAAGGCCCTGCTGGCCATCGTCATCGCTTGGTTCTTTGCGCCGTTCATGGAAGGAGCGGCGGGGTTCGGTACACCTATCGCGCTGGCCGCGCCGGTCCTGGTCAGCCTCGGCTTCACGCCGGTCGTGGCGGTCGCTTTGCCGCTCATCGGTCATGTCGCAGGCACCTCGTTCGGCGCGCTCGGCACGCCGATCTTCGCGCAGGCCGACGTATCCGGCATCAGCGCCGACAAGATCGCGCTGCCGACGGCATCGCTGCACGCGATCCTCGCCCCGGTGCTGGTGCTTGCGATTGTGTTCTTCGCGCGCACCGGCCGTTTCCAGGCAAAATATGCGGCCTGGGCCGTCGCCGCCGCCGTCTGCTTTCTGCTGCCGTACCTGGGCCTGGCCGCGTTCGTGGGGCCAGAGCTGCCGACGATCGGAGGAGCGCTTGCCGGTGGGATGGCGTTTGCGTTTGTCCTCCGGTGGACGCAGGCGCAGCAAGCTGAAGCATTTGATGCGAGATCGCTGGCTTGGGCTGCCATGCCGTACGCCGTGCTGGTCGGGTTGATCCTGGTGACGCGTCTCGTTCCGCAGGTCAGGGACGTGCTCCGGCAGGTCGTTCTCGAATGGACGCTGCCCGGACCATTCGGCGGCCGTATCGAGCCCCTCTATCATCCGGGAACCATGCTGTTCGCGGGATTTCTTTTCGGTGGGCTCTTGCAGCGACGCCCTTTGCCAGAGCTTGCCGGCGCCGTCGCTGCCGCCGTTCGTCGGCTGGTCCCCGTTGCCATTGCCTTGTTCACCATGCTGGCCATCGCCCGGCTGATGCTGCATGCAGGCATGACCGAGGCGTTGGCGGCAACCGCAACACGGACCGGCGGGGCATGGCCGCTGCTTGCTCCTGCAGTTGGCGCACTCGGGGCCTTCATCACCGGCTCCACAACCGCCTCCAATATCCTGCTGACGGATCTTCAGGTCGCGGCTGCCGGCGAGCTTGGCCTGCCGCTGCTCGTCATGGTCGCCGCTCAAGGATTCGGCGCGGCGGTCGGCAACAGCGTGGCTCTGCACAACATCATCACAGGCGCGGCAACGGTCGGCCTGCAAGGACGTGAAGGCGACATTTTGAGGAAGACGGGACCGGTTTGTCTCGTCTACCTTGCGGCCGGAGGGCTTCTGGTGCTGACGGTCGCGCTATGGTCTTCGTGAGGAAGCAGCAAGACGGCCGCGATCTGCATGATGAGGAGCCTGCATTCACCAGTTGCCCATGGGCGCAATTGGGGACGCGACCGCGTACGATAGCCAGAACTGTGAACCCGTGCTCAACCTCGGGAGGCCGTCATGAACATTGCCATGTTCGAGACCGAGGAATGGGAGCGTCAGGCCTGCCTGCGCCTCGAACCGCGCTATCGCGTGCGATACGTTGCCGAGCCGCTGGATGAGCGGAATGCGGCCGACTTTTCCGATGCCGAGGTCGTGAGCCCGTTCGTCAATTCGCGTCTCGATGCGGCGGCGCTTTCGCATTTTCCGAAACTGAAACTGATAGCGACGCGATCCACCGGATACGATCACATCGATCTCCGCCATTGCGCGACGCACGACATCGCTGTCTCGAATGTGCCCGACTACGGCGACTCGACCGTGGCCGAGCACGTATTTACGCTGCTGCTGGCCGTTGCTCGCAACCTGCTCGAGGCGGTGGAGCGGACCCGGCGCGGGCCGTTCACGCAGGCGGGACTGCGCGGCATGGAGTTGCGCGACCGGGTGATCGGAGTGATCGGTACCGGGCGCATCGGGCTCCGCGTGATCGAAATCGCGCGTGGCTTCGGCATGAAGGTGATCGCCTACGATCTTCACGCTGACGAAGCGGCGGCATCCCGCCTCGGATTCAGCTACACGAAACTCGACCAGCTCCTGTCCGATTCGGATGTCTTGACGCTGCACGTGCCGGCAACGTCTGGCACTCATCGCATGATCTCGGATCGCGAGTTCTCCCGGATGAAGCAGGGTGCGATTCTGATCAACACGGCGCGCGGCGACATCGTCGACGCCGAGGCGATGGTGCGGGCCCTGGCCAGCGGAAAGCTTCGCGGCGCCGGGCTCGACGTCCTGCCGCATGAGCCCTTGATCCGAGAAGAGGCGGCGATTTTCCACGAGGGCGCGGTCAAGGACGCCGACGACTTCAAGGCGCTTGCCGCAAACCATGTGTTGCTGCGCATTCCCAATGTGATCGTCACGCCGCACAATGCCTACAACACCGATGCGGCACTGCAGCGAATCATCGAGACGACGCTTGCCAACATCGAGTCGTTTGCACGGGGGACGCCCCAGAACGTCGTATCTCCTCCCCCGAGTTCGCGTTAGAGCACGATGTGTCCAGGTGGAATCACCTGGACGCATCGTGCCCTGTGAAACAGGCACCGCCAGCGCGCGCGAATGGGATCAGGTGGAACCGCGTGCGCGGTTCCACCTGATCCCATTCCGCTCTAGTTGGCTCTGCCCGCGACACGCTCTGCACGGCCCGTGCGCCTTTAAATCATGAGCGAAGGGCGAGCGGCACGGTCGTGCGGTCGCCGGGACGCAGGACGACATGCCGGTCGTCGACGGCGATGGAGATCGCTTCCGCACCACATGCATTGCTTTCCAACGTCAGCGCATCCTGGGTTATTTCCACGCTGAGCGAGTGCTGGCGATAGCGGAGCCGAAATGCAAGCCGCCGTAATTCGTCGGGCAGCACCGGATGAAAGTGCAATTCTCCGCCACGCAGTTCCAGCCCGGTAAAGCAGCGTTGCAGCAGGTCGATCGTGCCAGACATGGCTGCGAGGTGGATCCCCTCGCGCGTGGTCCCTCCTTGAACATCGCCAATGTCGCTTTGCAGGGCCTCCGTGAAGAGCGACCACGAGCGTCGGCGGCAGGAGCGCGCCAGCACCCATGCATGCGCGATTGCACTCAAGGTGGAGCCGTGCGAGCTGCGCCGAAGATAGTAGTCGATGGTTCTCGGGATCGTACCGGGATCGAAAGTGTAGCCGAGCCGCTTGAAGATTTCCGCGATTTCCTCCGCGGAGAACAGATAGAACAGCATCAACACGTCGGCCTGCTTGGAGAGCTTGTAGCGATTGGGCGTGTCGTTCTCCGCCTCGAGGATGAGATCGAGGCGCATGATGTTTGGGTACTTGCGCCGATAGGCGTCCCAGTCGAACTCCTGCAGCTCGGCATAGCCTTCAAACTGGCTCAGGATGCCGTCGTCATGGAACGGCAGGTGGAGCTTGCGGCTGACATGTTCCCAACGTGCGAGTTCCTCCTGCTCGATCCGCAGGCTCCGGCACAGTTCGTGACAGCGTTCCTTCGGCAGCAGCTCGAAGAGATCGAGCGCGCGTGCGACGCACCAGGCCGCCATGCCATTGGTATATGCGTTGTTGTCCAGGCCCGGCGTGTCTCGATCCGGATAGCCGTCGTGGAACTCGTCCGGCCCCATGACGCCGCGAATGTCGTAGCGGCCGCGTGCCTCGTTCCACTGCGCGACGCTGGCCCAGAAGCGGGCGATCTCGAACATCAACTCGGCGCCGAACACGTAGAGGAATTCGGCATCGCCGGTGGCCTGATAGTATTGCCAGACATTGTAGGCGACCGCCGCGCCGACATGGCGCTGAAGATGCGTGTCGTCCTTGATCCAATTGCCGGAACGCGGGTTGAAATACATGACATCGGTTTCTTCGCGCCCGTCGCTGCCGCTCTGCCATGGGTACATGGCGCCGCGGAAACCGGCCTGCCGCGCCGCCCAGCGCGCCTCATCGAGGCGCCGGTAACGGTAGAGCAGCAGGGCGCGAGCCAGGATCGGCAGGCGCAAGTTCAGGAACGGGAAAATGAACAGCTCGTCCCAGAAGATGTGACCGCGATACCCCTCGCCATGCCAGCCGCGGGCGGGGATGCCGGTGTCCAGTTCCATGCTGTGGTGGGACGCCGTCTGGAGCAGATGAAAGAGGTGCAGGCGCACGGCCAGATGCGCGTCATCCGCTTCGTCGCCCACGGCATCGAGCACATGAAGGTCAGTGCGCTCCCACAACTGCCGCCATGCGTCTTCGTGGCTTTGCAGAAGCGCATCAAAGCCATCGGCCCGTGCAATGGCGGTGCGCGCGGCGGTTTCCTGGTCGGCGATGGCGCGATCCCTGGAGGTGTAGAGCGCGACGATCTTCTCGATCTCGACGCTCATGCCCGGCACGACATCGAGGACGATGTCGTAGCCGACACGCGCCGCCTCCTCGATCGGGTGTTTGTCGATGGGTGCATGGGGTCCGCGCAGCCTTACATCCAGCCGTGCGGCCTGTGTGATCCGCAGTTGCGACTGCGTCGTCTCGACCTCGAGCAGCATGCAGCAAGGGGCGATGGCGACCGCTTTGCAGACCCGCAGGTTCTTGCTTTCAAATGCTTTGTAGCGCGGCACGCCGGTATTGGCGACGTCGCCGTCGAGCAGGGCGCGCACCGTGAGCCGGCCCGACCAGTTCGCCGGGGCGACAATGACATGCTGGCCGGCAAGGTGCTTGTCGTCCATGTGCACGAAGCGGCGCTCGGCGAGGCTGGTTACGCGCCCCTCCGGGTCGCGGACCCGCAAAGTCCGCAAGTAGAGGCCGCAGCGCATGTCGAGCGCTTGCCGATACTCGAGGATTTCGATACGGCGCAGGTCGAACCATTCTCCGTCATCGACTCGGAAGGTCAGCGGCAGCCAGTTGGGGAGATTGACCAGGTCCTCGTGCTCGATCGCGCGGCCATCGATCAGCGTCGTGAGCCGATTGTAGACGCCGGCAACATACGTGCCCGGATAGTAGGGATCATCGGCACGGACCTCGGACGCGGCTCCGCGTGTCACGAAGTACCCGTTGCCAACGGCAAACAGCGTCTCGCGACGGCCCTCCAGGGCAGGGTCGAAACCGTCATGGGCAAACACCCAGGCGTCCGGCCCCGTGGAGGTCACGGGATGGCGGGTCTCAGTCCCTGGTTGCGAGATGAACGGGTCGAGCCGATGCACATCGGGCTTGGCCGTGGCCGCGAACCGTTGCGCGCTCAACCCGTCCTCCAGTTCCAAATCGATCTGGCTGAGGTCGGGGACGACGATATCGGCGCCGGCGGCCTCCAGATCCGCCGCATGCCCGCTCCGGTCTATGCCGATGACGAGTCCGAAACGGCCCGCCCGCGCCGCCGCCACGCCCGCAATCGCGTCCTCGATGACGACACTTCCTGCTGGCGACGCCCCGAGTCGTTGCGCAGCCTCGAGGAAGGTATCGGGCGCCGGCTTGCCTTGCAGACCCAAAGTCAGGGCATCACGTCCGTCGACCCGGACGTCGAAGAGTTGATCAAGCCGGGCGGTTTGCAGAATCTCCTGGCAATTGCGGCTCGCCGAAACGACCGCCGTCTTGAGGCCGAGCGCCCGCAGCCGCCGGATCAGGGCTACCGTGGAGGGATAGACATCCACGCCACCGCTGCGGATCAGCGCCAGGAACAGGCCGTCCTTGCGCTCGGCCAGGCCGTTGACAGTTTCGGCCTCGGGACCGTCGGACTCGCTGCCTTCCGCCACGTCCACCCCGCGGGCAGCCAGAAACGCGCGAATGGCATCTTCGCGCGGACGTCCGTCGATGTACTTGCGATAGTCTTCCAGCGTGAATGGCGAAAGCGCCACGCCCTCGCGGCGGCTTCGCGCTTCGAAAAAAGCATCGAAGGTTTGCTTCCACGCTCTGAAATGAATTTGCGCAGTATCTGTCACCACGCCATCGAGATCGAAAGCTACGGCATCAAATTGCGATGGAACAAGAACGGCTTTGCGGGACATCTCTCGGTTCTCCCCGGAGTGATCGCACTCTCAAGCACGCCATTGCACTCTATCGCGAAGGCATCATAGGACCCTCCTCCGACCGGGATCTCTGAATTCGACCCCTCGTCAGAGCGGGGAGAGCACAACGTGACCTTCGATCTACCTTCCTTGATTTCCACGATGTCGTTGATGTCGCCATTCGTCCCGGTCGTACGCTTCACCCAGGCCGGGATGGCCTCTCCACATACAGTGCGGCGCCCAAGAGACCGACGTGGGGACGCAAAATCTGGTCGATGGGTATGCCGTCCAAATATGACTGGAGCCGTCCCTTTGCGATGAAAGCCTCGGACAGCGCTTCCACATCCCACAGTAACCGCAGCCCGCGACAGAGTCCGCCACTGATGAAGACTCCGCCGCCGGTCAGAAGCGTAAGGGCCAAATTGCCGGCCGCAGAGCCGAGAACTGATGAAAAGATCCGGATCGCCTCGCGGCATGTTGGGCACGCGTTCGCTGCAGCGCGCGCCGAAACGTCTCTCGGGTCGCGCACGTCAATGCTCTGCCCGTTGATCTTGGCCAAACTTGTCGCAATCGCCAATAGACCTGACCCCGACAGCAATCGCTCGACTGATACATGTCCATACTCGCCCTGGAGGTGAGATAGGATCTCAACCTGAAGGGCGCCCGTCGGGGCAAATGTGGCATGACCTGCCTCGCTCGGGATGCCTGCAAGGGTGCCCTGATTGTTCAGAACGAAGGCAGCACCAAAGCCGGTTCCCGGGGCAATCACGAGGACAGGCTGTCCTGGATCCCGCGTTCCCGATTTCAGCGTGGCGATCTCGTCGGCTCGCAGGGCAGCAATGGATAGTGCCTGCGCCACGAGATCATTGATGACGACCAGCCTGCGTAAGCCCAGCCTCCGGCGGACATCGTCAATCGAGAATCGCCAGGCGCTGTTGGTGAACCTTACCTCATCGCCCTGTACGGGGCCAGCCACGGCAAGTACCGCCTCTTCCACCATCGGGATATCCGACAGATAGTCTTGAACTGCCTCGACAAGACCTGGATAGCGGGCGATGGGCAGTTTGCGGACATTGTTTGGATATCCGCCAGACTCCGCGATCGCAAACCTTACGTTGGTGCCGCCAATGTCTCCGACGAGTCGCATGGCGCTCGAGCCCCTGTAGATGGTAGGCTTCGCAACACTGCAATCTTCTATTCTCAGGCAAGAAGGCTGGCAACATGACGCTGCAGCCGGAGACAGCCTCAAAGCCAATCATCACGGTAACGCTGAGCCCGACCATAGATCTCGCGTTCCAGTCGACCGAGATTAGACCTATCCGCAAGACGCGCGCGATAGAACAGGGCACCGACGCCGGCGGTGGCGGCATCAATGTCGCCCGCGTGCTGAAGGAGCTGGGGGCCGAGGCGTATGCCGTCTATTTGGCCGGCGGCGCAACTGGACTCGTCCTGAACGAGCTCGTCACAAAATCGGGATTGCCAGCAAGATGCATCGATATAGCGGGCAGCACACGCATCAGCTTTACGGTCTTCGAAGAGATTTCAGGCCTGGAATACCGTTTCGTAAGTGAGGGCAGTGCCCTTGCTGAAGCAGAGTGGCAACCGACCCTATCGCTGCTGAAAGAATGCGAAGCAGACTATGTGGTCGCGAGTGGTAGCCTACCGCCCGGCGTTCCTGTCGATTTCTACGCCCGCTTGGGCGCCATTGCCCGGAGCAATGGAGCGCGCTTCATTCTCGACACGTCAGGGCGAGCGCTCGAAGCGGCGATATCGGCGGGGGGCATTTATCTCACCAAGCCCAGTGTCGGGGAATTCGAAACGCTGACGCACCGAAAATTTGAAACAGTCGGAGAAATCGCCGAGGCGGCGATGTCTTTCATTGCCAGCGGCTGCGTCGAAAACGTTGCTGTGACCATGGGACGTGACGGCGCGTTACTCGCATCCCGCGCAGGGACCCTGCGCCTGAACGGCCCCAAGGTGAAGCCGGTGAGCGCTGTGGGGGCGGGCGATAGTTTTGTGGGCGGCATGACTGCCGCACTCGCACGCGGACAAGATGTTGAGGACGCATTCATGCTCGGCATGGCCGCCGGCGCCGCTGCCGTCCTCACGCCCGGCACCCAATTGTGCCGTCGGGAAGATGTCGAGCGTCTCCATGCGGAGGTGGTGGCCGAGGGTGCACGCGCGCGGTCAATGTAGCCGCTGAATGCCGGGGGCGCGGTTCAGAACCGTGAACCTGGTCGCCGCCGTATCTCGACGTTGCAAATGGTTGGGACCATTCGCACGAACTACTGCACAACCCGACCAAACACCACAGCTGCTGCTCGGATGCGGGGCGGCGTTCACCTGGCTCATCGGCACCCTCGAGGAAATCGGAAAGATGGACCGGAATACCCGAAGGGAGAGGAAGGCTCACCAACCTCTTCAAAAATCTGGGGAGCCCAAGGGCCAGGCTCGGAGCCTCGAAGTGTCAGAAGACATCGAGAATAATGGCGCGCCCGAAGAGATTCGAACTCCTAACCTTCTGATCCGTAGCTAGGAAGCCGGAAATGCCGAAGTCATTGATCTCTTGGACCTTTTAGGCGTCGAGTGTCGCACGCTTCAGGCCACTTTTTGCGCCAGAATCGGCCCTTTGTTGCACGTTGTTGTCGGGCAGTAGCGGCCGTCAGAGGGCGGAAGCGCCCCCGGAAGCTGCGTGCGACCGGCGACGACGCCCGCTGCCCTTCGGGACGTCGGGGAAAGCCGGCGATCAGGCCGCCTGAGACGTAGTGCGCCACCGGCGAGACGGTCGATTGCGGGCCGCTGACGCAGGTCGGCTGAGCGGCCTCGGTATCGAGCATATTGCCGTCTACTCGCTCAGTCGCCGCGGCGCATGCCGCCAAGCGGCTTGCCCGACATCAGGTGCCGCTCGATCGCCTCGAGCGAGTGTCCCGTGGTCTCGGGCACGCGCCTCAACGTGAAGGCGATGCCGCCCAGGCAAATCACCGCGAACACCGTGAAGGTGAAGGCCAGCCCAGGCCCAGCCAGCATCAGCGGAAAGGCGAAGACAACAAGGAAGTTGAAGCCCCAGTTGCTGAGCGACGCCATGCTCATGCCCGGGCCGCGTATGCGCAGCGGGAAGATTTCCGACATCAACAGATGCGGAAGCGGGCCGATGGCCAACGCGAACGAGGCGATGTAGAGCAGCAGCATGGCGATGATCAGCCATGACGGCACGGCCTGTGGGAAGACCACGCCCAATGCGATCACCAGCATGGTGACGGCGGCGCCGAGGAAACCGATGACCAGGAGCGGCCGCCGGCCGAGCCGGTCGATCAGGAACATGGCCAGCACCGTGGTGGCCACGTTCACCGTGCCGACACCGATCGTCGCCAGCACCTGGGTCCTGGCGTTGTCGAAGCCGGCGTGGGCGAAGATTTCGGGGGCGTAGTAGATCACGGCATTGATGCCGCTCAGCTGCTGCAGGAAGAACAGGCCGACGCCGACGATCAGGGCCGGCCGAACGCCAGGCTCCAGCAGCGCGCGGTAGCCAACCCGCTGGTTGAGCTCGGCCTTGACCGAGCGGATCATCTCGGCCACCTCTCCGTCGACGCCAGCGCCCGGCCCGCGCAGGCGAGCAAGGCTCGCCTTGGCATCGACCGGCCGGTTGTGGCGCACGAGCCAACGCGGCGATTCCGGCAGCAGCAACAGGCCAAGCAGGAACAGCATGCCGGGCACGACGCCCAGCCCAAACATGAGGCGCCACACGCCGGCAGCCGATTCTTCTTTGATGAACACGCCGGTGAGGTAGGACGCGAGGATTCCGATGGTGATCGCGAGCTGATAGGTCGACACCATCGCGCCGCGGCTTTCATGCGGCGCGCACTCGGCGATATAGAGCGGCGCGGCGACGGCGGCCGTGCCGATGGCGATGCCGAGCACGAGGCGGGCGACCACCAGCATCCATACGGCGCTGATGCCAGCCGCCATCAGCGCCCCCAGCCCGAACAAGGCCGCCGCAGCCATCAGCACCGAACGCCGGCCGTAGCGGTCAGTGATCGGGCCGGCAACGCTGGCCGCCGCCAACGCGCCCAGCGGCACCGCCGCCGTCATGAAACCGCCGACCAGCGGGCTCATTGGGAAATCTTTGTCGAGCGAGGCGCGCGCGACGGCGATCACGCCCTCATCGTAGCCGAACAGGAAGCCGGCGATCGCCGCGACGAAGGCTAGAAAATAGATCATGGTTGGGTTCCTGCTGGCGGGGATCCGACTCAGAAGTTGATCACGGTCTTGAGGCCGAAGACGAGGATGTTGACATTGTAGGCGGTGGTGCCGGGTGTGTAGATGTACTGGACGTTCGGCCGGATGGTGAGCCCCGGCTTGGGCGCGAGGCCGTAGTAGAGCTCGAACACGTACTCCGATTGCTTCACTACATCCGGCAGCAGGCCAAGCCCGCTCAGCGTGTTCTGCACGCCGGTCAGATTCGGGTTGACCTGCGTCGTGCCGGCGCCGAAGGCGATCTGGTCATGCGGGCGCGAGGGGAACGGGCCGGTATAGGTCAGTCCGCCGGCGACCTGCATCCAGGTGACTGACGTCTGCTGGTCTGCCATCGATAAGTTTACGAAAGCCCTCAGGCCGCCCTTCGGGTCGGGCGACGAATTGCGGGTGAGCTGCTGCTCGAAGTTCAGATAGCCGCCATACAGTCCAGTACGCTGCACCGCCGGCAGGCCGGTTAGCGCCGCAACGTTGCCGCTGATGTCGCTAACCACATCGCTCAGCGTCGCTGTCGAATACCAAGCGCCGATCTTGTAGCTGCCGGGCAGCCGGCCGCCGTCGAACTTGGGCAGCCAGGCAATCTCGAGCGGCATGAGTACGCCGTCCGAATTCGGGTACCACACTGGCCACAGCTTGTCGGTATAGCTGAGATACAATCCGTTCACGTTGTAAATGCCAGCCTGGATGTAGCCGAACTCGGGGAGCTTGAGCTTGGCGATGGCCCCCCATTGGCTGATCGGCCAGTTGTAGATGTAATTACCGACGATGTTGCCAGGCTGCGAACCGCAGAAGGTGAGGTTCTGGAACTCGCACGAGAAGGCGGCGAAGGCGTCACCCATGGCGACGCGGCCCCAGCGGACCGTCAGCAGGTCTTCGAAGAAGCGGTGCTCGAGGAAGAGCTGCGTGAGCCGCACGGTCTGCCCGCGGCCCCACACTTCCTGCACTAACTGCAGCGTGTCCAGCCCGGCATCGTCGACGAGGTTGCGGCCGAAGCGCGAGGTGTAGGTCACCTGCAGCTTCGTGTTCGGGAGTGTGATCAGCTTCTCGAGGTCGAAGGTGGCGCCGAACAGCGCCTGCCCGCTAAAGCTGCCGAGCGCCTGGGTGCCGCCGACGGCGTTGGTGGCGAACTCGCCGACGAAGCCGAGCTGCAGGTCCACACCCATTTCGAAGAGGCGGGTGCGTGCGCCTCCCCAGTTCCCCAGCAGCCATGGCTCCGAAGGCGCCGTCGGCGTCGTCGGAGCGACCGGCGTCTCCGCGTTGGCGCCGGCGCACAACATCAGCGCGGCGACGATCGCGACCAACTTTACACCTGCACGCAACACGTCTCCCCCTCAAGCTTGTCGTACGCACGCACCTCCCGGGTGCGTTGATGGCGGCGCTACTGCGCCGCCATCGCCTGCTCATCCCGAGCCATCGTCGCCGCGAGGCGCTGAGCATTGCGTAGCGCGACCGCGGTGATGGTGAGGTAGGAATTGGCGCTGCCCTGGTGTGGCCACAGTGCCGCGTCGGCGCCGCTCAGATTGCGGATCCGCCAGAAGCGACCGTCGGGATCGGTCACGGCCGTCGCCGCATCGCGGCCCATGCGCAGCCCGCCGAATTCGTGCAGCGCCGAGCCGGCAGCGTTCTCCTCGGTGCGCACGATCCTTCCACCCATGGCGCGCGCGACGTCCGCCGTGAAAGTCGCCATCTCCTTCAAGGTCTTGCTGTCGGACGGGCTGCGGTCGTTGACGATGCAATAGCCCTTCCTCGTCCGGCCCTCACCCACCAGCACCATGCGTCCCGCCTCCTCAGCCTTGCTGATGCCGAAGCAGTAGAACAGCACGTAGCGGCCGCCTTCGTCGCCATCGAGCCAACAGGTCGCATGCAGCGGGCTGTACCACGTTTCCTGGAACATGCCCTGCAGTTGGGCGTGGAATGGCCGCTCAGCCGTCGGGGGCACGAAGATATAGAGCGACCGCTCGCCGATCGATTCGGGCAGCTCGAACACGGCCTGCCGGAACAGGTGATCGCCCATATAGCGGCCGACCATGGGGTCGCGCTCGCCCAGGCCCGAGACGAGAGCGAGCCGCGTGGACTGCACGCAGCCGCCCGCCAGCACGACGTGTCGCGCCGGAATGTCGAAGGGCGTGTTGTCGCGATCCTGCACCTTGACGGCGCTGACGCGGTCTCCGTCGAGGACGAGCTCAAGGGCTTCCGTCTCCGCCGCCAGAGACAGGCGCGCGCCATCCTCGATGCGCCCGAAATGCTTGCAGCGCAGCAGCCGAGAGACCGAGGAGTCGAAGCCGAACGACATGCGCCCGCCGTGCACTGCGCGCGTATCGACGCCGAGCGGCGCGTGGATGGCAGGAACACCCGCGCTCGCCATGCGCGCCATCAGGCGCTCCTGGGCGGGGTGCGTCATGAAGGCCGGCGCATCAGCGCCGCCGGACATGCCGACCAGACGCTCCGCCTCCTCGTACCATGGGCGGATCTCGTTGGCGTCATAGGGCCATTCGGCGAAGTCCTCATCGCGGAAGCGCGGGGTGCAACCGCCCCAAAATACTGTGCGGCCGCCGACAAGGGCCCAGGCGTTGTTGTTGGTGTCGGCGCTGCCGGCGCGCGCAGCGGCGAGTTCCGCCTCGGTCGTCCACAGGGTGCGGTAGCGCACGAGATCGTGGATCTTCGGTACGAAATCGCCACGGTTGGCGAACGGACCCGACCCGACGTGCTCGGTGAGGATCAGCGGCCCGGCCTCGATGATGGCGACCTTGAGGCCGTGGTTCGCAAGCTCGATCGCCGTAGTGACGCCGCTGGTGCCGCTGCCGATCACCAAGCAGTCGACCTTCGCGGCGGCGATGGAGCGCGGGTTGCTCAGCACGATGGGAGAAAGCGGATGCATCACTCGGCTGCCTTGGTCCGGGGGGCGAATGCGTTCCCGACCTTGCGGAACGCGGCAACGATGTCGTCGACGTCCTTGTCGCTGAGGACGGGCATCACGGTGAGCAACGCGGCACGGTCCGACAACGAATCGCAGGCCGGAAGTGCGCCTCGCTCGTAGCTGTAGTCTGCGGCGAAGACGTTCGAAGGATGCGTCCAGGGAAAGCCATCGCTTGCGTTCGAGCGCTTCTTCACCAGGCTCGGGACGTTGAAGTACCAGTGCATGCCCCACTCGCGCATCGTGATGCAGGCGAGACTGCCTTCCGGTCCACGGATGCCCTCTGCGCGCAAGGCCTCGACGAAGCGCTGGCAGGCTTCAGCTGTCTCGTAAATCGTGATCAGCACCGGTCCGGTGTCGCCCGACGGATCGGGGATATCGCGCAGGCCGATCCCTGGAATGTCCTTGATGGCCTCGCGGATGCGCCACTTGGCCTCGCGCATACGGCCGGTGATCTTCTTCACCTTGCGCATTTGGCCGAGCGCCATGGCGCCCGCCAACTCCGACATGCGGCTGCCCGTTCCCCAGTACTGGTAGCGTTCGTCCGACGGATCCAGGCGTCCGTCCTCATTGCGCGCATAGCCGAGGTCGTGCAGCGCCACGCAGCGCTTGTACAGGTCTTCATCCTCGGTGACGATCAGGCCGCCCTCACCGCTCGTCATGTTCTTGTTGAGCTGGAAGCTATAGATGCCGATGTCGCCGTAGGATCCAGAGGGACGCCCCTTCAGCGAGGCTCCGATAGCCTGGGCGCAATCCTCGAGCAGCCGAATATTGTGCTTGCGGCATATCTCGGCGATGCGGTCGTTGCGCCCCATCGCCCCGCTCATGTTGACGAACAGCACCGCTTTGCTGCGCGGCCCGATCTTTCGCTCGAGGTCGGCGGGGTCCATGCAGAAGCTGCTGTCGATATCGATGAGACGCGGGATCGCGCCGGTGCGCACGATGGCGCTGATGCAGGCCACCCACATGTATCCTGGCACCAGCACTTCGTCGCCTGGGCCAACGCCGAAGGCGCACAACGCGATGTGCAGCGCGGCGCTACCACTGTTGACGCCGAGCGCATGCTTGTGCCCGAAGGTCGAGCACCATTCGGCTTCCAGCTTGTCGACCATGCCCTGCGCATCGAGGCCGTAGAAGCGGAAGGGGCTGCGCGCCTCGACGACCTGCGTGACCAGGCGCTTCTCCTCGTCGTCGATGAAGTAGGCGCCGGGCAGCTCCCACGGCAGCGGCGTCGAGCGGACCGGTGTACCGCCGTCTATGGCGAGGCGGTTCGACATGTATCGTGCATTGTCGCTCATCGGTAACTCCCCCTATTGGCTGTCTGAATATCGATCCGGACCAAAACGCCCTCGTGTTACCAGCGTCATTGGCCTGTGTGCCGGCGGTTCGCCAGGTATGCCAGACCGATGAAGGCCGGCGTCGGATGGACGATCACCACCGTCGGAATGCGTGCAAGGTAGGACGTCATCCTCGCCTTGGCCTCGAAGCGCTCGCGAAAGGCTGACCGTCGCAGGAAGTCCGTAAAGCGCGGGGCAATGCCGCCGGCGATGAAGACGCCGCCGCGCGCACCCAGCGTCAGGGCAACGTTGCCGGCAACGCTGCCGAGGAAGGCGCAGAACAGCTCCAGCGTCTCACGGCTAACCTCGCAGTCGCCCGCTAGTGCATGCTCGATGATCTCGCTGTTGCCGCGTGCCGGTACGGTCTTGCCGTCGGTCCTGGCGATCGCATGGTAGAGATGGATCAGACCCGGCCCGGAGAGCACGCTCTCGACCGAGACATGATGGAGCTGGTGGCGGAGTGCAAGGATGACGGCATCCTCGCGCCGGTTCTCGCTCGACAGGGTCGCGTGCCCGCCCTCGGTGACCAGCACAATCTCTTCCTGCCGGCCGTGCGCCAGGGCCGCGAGGCCGAAGCCCGTCCCGGGGCCCAGCACGGCCATCGTTCCCCGCTCGCCGCCGCGCGCCGTCCCAAGCGTCACAAGGTTCTCGGGTTGCAACGCTGGCAGCGACCAGCCGAGCGCTTCGAAGTCATTCAGGACCTGCACCTCGCGCATGTTCAGGCCCTTGGCGATGCGATCTGGATCGACGGTCCACGCGGCATTGGTGAGGACGACCCGGCCGCCGTCGATCGGACCGGCCGCCGCGATCAGCGCACGATGCGGCTGATGGCCGGCCGCAGGGCCGGCGAGGAAGGCGCGCACCGCCTCGACGGGCGAAGCATGGTCGGCGACGGCGTAGCTCTCCGACACCGCGACGTCCGCCCCCGCCAGCAGTGCGAAGCGGGCATTGGTAGCGCCGATGTCAGCCAGCAGGGCAGAAGCAGGAGGAGAGCTCATATTCCTTCAACCTCCAGAGGAATGGCCGGCCAGTGGCAGGCCGAGATCGCGCACCGCGCGCCCGGCGGCAAGGTTGGCCTCGATCAGTTCCAGCGGGCGGCCACGTGTCTCGGGCACGAGCGCCAGAACGAACAGCAAGGCCGCAATGCTGATGGCGCCGTAGAAGCCGAACACCAGGGCAATCCCGAACACCTCGACCAGCACCGGGAAGGTCAGCGAGACCACGACGTTGATGCCCCACGCCGCCGCCGAGGCGATGCCCATGCCGGGGCCGCGCAGCGCGAGCGGGAACAACTCCGACATCAGCACATAAGGCAGCGGCCCAAGGCTGACGCCGAATGCCAGCACGAACAGGCTGAGGCATGTTACTGCAGCGATGTTCGACCAGTCGGCGCCTTTCCCCGCCAGCAGCGCCGTGGCGAGGAAGAGCAGGCTCGCCGCCATCGGAACCAGCCCCCAGATCAGGAGCGGTCGCCGCCCCAGCCTGTCGATCAGTGCCATGGCGACGACGGTGGCAAGCACGTTGATGGTGCCGATGCCGACGGTCGCCAGTATCGGTCCGTGGGTCCCGCCGAAGCCGACCTCCGCGAAGATCGTCGGCGCATAGTAGAGGATGGCATCGATGCCACTCAGGTTGGCGAATATGAACAGGCCAGTCGCCAGCACCAGCACCATGAAATTGCGGCCGGCAAACAGGTCGCGCCAGTTTCCGTCGACGGCGACCGCTTCGTGCGCAGGCAATGGGTCGCCCATACCGCTGGTCAGGCGCCAATGGGCGCGCTCGGCGTCGGCAACGCGGCCCTGCAGCAGGTACCAGCGTGGGCTCTCCGGCACGGCCGCCACGACGAGCAGCATCGCGAAGCCCGGCACCGCGCCGATCAGGAGCATCGACTGCCAATCGCCGCTGGCCGTCCAAAGCGCGCCGGCCAAGTAGGAGGCAAGGATGCCGATGGTGATGGTGAGCTGCACCATCGATACCAGGGCACCGCGCATGTGCGCTGGTGCAGTCTCGCTCACGTACAGCGGACCGACCATCGTCGCGGCGCCGACCGCCAGGCCAGTGGCCGAACGCCACACCAGCCACGGGACGAAAGAGTCGGAGAGTCCGGAGCCGATGCTGCCGACAATGAACAGGAGGCCGGTGATGAACAGCGTCGGGCGCTCGCCCAGACGACGGATGAAACCGCCGGCCAGCAGCGCGCCGACGAAGCCGCCAAGCAGGACCGACGAAACCGCTACGCCTTGCATGAAGGGTCCGAGGGCGAAATCGCGGCTGATGAATTCAAGCGCCGGGGCGATCACGGCCGTGCAGTAGCCGATGAGCAGCCCTGACATGCTTCCCACCAGGCCGACTAGCACAATCATCAAGGAAAGCCGCGAGTTTGGCGCAGCTTGAATCTCTTGGTGCTCTCCCCCGAATCGGCCGCTCGTCAAGGTCCTGAACCGTCAGCGGATGGGGAGCATAAGCAAGCCGTCGCGCGACCTGCGGGGAAACGCTCGATCTCGGCAAGGCTCATGGGTGTAACTTTCTGGATGCAATGTGAGCCAGCACACCTAGCAACCCAGATCCCCGCTATCCGGATTTGCCGCTGGGCATCACATTCAGGATGGTCCCGGTCATCAGCATCCCAATCATCATAGTGAATGGATGGCTGCCGCCACCGAGGACTCCTCCCGCGATGGTGTCGAGTTCGGCGTCGGTGATTGTCTTGCCTTCGGCCTTGGTCTTCGCCAGGACCTGCTCCTTCAACTCGGTGGCGGTGAAGCTGTAGCCCTTGGCCGTGGCAAAGGCGATCACACCGTCAAGCGAGGTCGCCTGTGAAACCTGCTCAAAGGCCTTTTCGGCCTCCGCATGCAGAGCGGCGTCGGAACTCACGTCGGCGGCGAACCGCTGGATTTCGGCAATGCTCATGTGAATGTCCTCTCACTGCGACCCGATGCAAGGCACACGGAGCGGTTGAGACGTCCAACCATTACTGACTGGTTGTGCGTCGGGATTGACATCTAGCTCCTCGCCATGCCTTCCAGTAGCGCTTGCGTGTGGAATTCCATGGAATTACGCGACTTCCGTCCGGGGCGAATTGGCTGTGGGCAGCGACCTCGACTATGAAGGGTGCTCATGCTTCTCAACCCTCGGCCTGCAGAGCCACGTCGTAAGGTCGTGGCATGTCGGTGTGGGGCAGGAGATCGGGGGCGCACGTCAGATGAACGATGGCCAGGGCCCAGCGACCGCCACGGGCGGACGCCTGTTCCGGGAGGAAGCGCTCGAGCGCCTGAAATCCTCCGAGCAGCTCGACCAGCGTATCAGCGTGATCCCGCGGGGCATACGCCTAATGCTGGTTTCCGCGAGCGTGATCATCGTGGCTGCGCTGGTCTGGGCCGTGTTCGGATCGGTCCCGGAGCGGGTCCTTGGACAGGGCGTGCTGCTCGCCGACAGGGAGGGGAACTTCGCCGTCTCGACGGTTTCGCCGGGCCTCGTGCTCGATGTAGTCGTGCGGCCGGGAGATCACGTCGAGGCCGGCGCAGAGATCGCCAGCATCGAGCAGCGGCTGCTGACCGCGGAGATCCAGCACGCGATACTGGAAGTCGGACGCCTCGAGGCGAATTTGGCAAAGCTGAAGGCGGCCAATTCCACGCAGATCCGCCACAGCGAGGAAATGTCGAACCGTCAGATGACGGCAGTTGATGGACAGATGGCCGCGAACACGGTGCGCCGCGAGCGGCTGCGCCAGCTGGTCGAGGGCTACGAGTCGCTGCGCTCCAAGGGCATGATGGCGCAGGCCGAGGTCATCGCCCGGCAGGAGCAATACGATCAAACGAACCTCGATCTCGCGAACGGCAGCGCCAAGAAGGTCGAGATCGAGGCGGCCCTTCAGAAAAGGCGCGACGAGCTCGAGGACATCGAGCGCCAGAAGCAAGGGGAGATCGACCTCAAGAAGAGCCAGCTCGAAGAGCTGCGCGTGAAGATGGCGGTCGGGTCGATCGTCAAGGCACCGATCAGCGGTGTCATTCAGGAAGTCCGCGTCGGCCGCGGCGATGTCACGGCGTCAGGCGATGTGATCGCCACGATCGGACCGGCCGAGGCAAGGAATGCCGAGGCCGACGAGATGATGGTCGTTCTGACCGGGCCCCGGCGCAAGCGCGTGGCCGTCGGCATGGAAGCCTGGGTCGTCCCGGATGGCACGAAGCGGGAGGAATACGGCTCGATGCGGGGGCGCGTGACATACGTTTCCGGGAGCGAGGTCTCGAACGATCATGTCGAGCAGATCCTGCATAACGCCCAGCTCACCAAGCGCCTGATAGGCGACGCCTCGGCGCTGATCGCCCGGGTCCAACTGGTGCCGTCGAAGACGAATCCCAGCGGCTACGCCTGGTGGAGCGGCTCGGGTCCGCCCTATCGCATCACCCCCGGGACCGTGGCGAGCCTCGACATCATCATCAACCAGGTGCGACCGATCAGCCTCGTCCTCCCGGCCCTGCGCAAGCTGCTCAGCGTCGACGGATGATCGGCAAGCCCGGCTTCTTTTCGTCGCGCCGGGTTCGCACGCCGACCGTCCTCCAGATGGAGATGACGGAGTGTGGCGCGGCGGCGCTGGGCAGTGTCCTGGCCTATCACGGGCGGCGGGTGCCGCTCGAGGAGCTCCGCGCTGCCTGCGGCGTCTCGCGCGACGGATCCAAGGCAGGCAACGTCGCGCGCGCGGCACGGCGCTACGGCCTCGAGGCCGTCGGCATGCGTCGCGACGTCGACGAGTTGCTCGGTGGCACCTTCCCGGTTATCGTCTTCTGGAACTTCAATCATTTCCTTGTGGTCGAAGGCGCATCGCGCACGAAGGTCTGGCTCAACGATCCAGCAACGGGTCCCCGCACGGTCTCGCGCGAGGAGTTCGCCGACGGCTTCACGGGCGTCTCGCTGGAGTTCAAGAAAAGCGCCACCTTCAGCCGCGGCGGCGCATCTGCAGGAATCCTGTCTGCGCTGACCGGCCGCCTGAAAGGCATGCGGAGCGCCATCGCCGTCGTCGCCTGGATCAGCGTGATGCTGGTGATCCCCGGTGTGGTCGTTCCGGGCCTGACGGCAGCGTTCGTGGACAAGGTGCTGGTCCAGCACTTCACCGGCTGGCTCAGCCCGTTGCTGATCGGCCTTGCCGTCACCGTGCTGGTGAATATGGTGCTGCGTTCGCTGCAAGGGGTCGTCCTTCTGCGCGTCGAGCTCAGGCTGGCGCTGGAACAGTCGGCGCGCTTCACTTGGCACGTCCTCACCCTGCCGGTCGCGTTCTTCAACCAGCGTCATTCGGGCGATCTCGTTAATCGCATCGATGCCAACGATCGGGTAGCCACGCTGCTGGCGCGCGATTTCGGCAACGCGGCGGCAAACTGCTTGACGGCGGGTTTCCTGGGCGCCGTCATGATCTCCTACGACGTGACGCTCGCTGCGATCGTCCTCGGCGGTGCCGCGCTCAACGTCGTCCTCGTCCGCCTTCTTCGAGGGTCGCTGTCCAGCGCGGCGCATCGGCTGCAGATGGAACAGGCCCGGCTATTCTCGGCCTCGGTCGTCGGGCTGCAGTCGATCGAGACGCTCAAGGCGACCGGCGGCGAAAACGACTTCTTCTCGCGATGGGCGGGCTACCACGCCCGGACGGTGAACTCCGAGCAGAAGCTGGCGATCTATCAGCAGTCGATCGACCTGCTGCCGCCCATCCTGCTCGGCCTGACGTCCGCGGCGGTGCTCGGCATCGGCGCCATGAAGGTCATGCAGGAGGATCTGACCCTAGGAATACTGGTGGCCTTCCAGGGCCTGCTCACGAGCTTCGCGGCACCGGTGCAGCAGATGGTCGGCGTGGCCGCCAAGGTGGAGGAAGCGTCGGCGGACCTGTCGCGGCTCGATGACGTCCTGAACTACAAGCCCGACTGGCGTTTCACTCCGGCGGCCGACGGGCCGGCCAGGGCACCAGCGAGCGCGCGCGCCGCGGGCCGGCTGACGATGCAAGGGGTGAGCTTCAGTTACGATGCGCTCGAGCCGCCGATGATCGAACATTTCTCGCTCGACGTGGCGCCCGGCCAATGGGTGGCGCTGGTCGGCGAATCGGGCAGCGGCAAATCCACCCTGGGCAAGCTGATCACCGGCCTGCTCCAACCGCGCGACGGCGAGATCCGCATCGATGGCCACACGCTGCCAGCCTGGGGACGCGAACGGCTGTCCAGGATCGTCGCCTCGGTCGACCAGGATATCCGTCTCTTCGCCGGCACCGTCGTCGAAAACGTCACCTTTTGGGACGATAGCGCCGACCACGATCAGCTGATCGCCGCAATTGACGATGCCGGTCTGACATCGGCGGTCCGCGCCATGCCCGGAAACTTCAAGGGCGCGATCGAGGATGGCGGCCGCAACCTCAACGGCGGCGAGCGCCAGCGCCTGGAGATCGCGCGAGCCCTCGTGCGCAATCCCGCGATCCTGGTGCTCGATGAGGCGACCTCCGGCCTCGATGCAATGAGCGAGAGCGAGATCCTGACGGCAATCCGGCGTCGAGGCATGACGTGCATCCTCGTCGCGCACCGGCTGAGCACGATCCGCGATTGCGACGAGATCATCGTGCTCGAGCGCGGCAAAGTCGTGGAACGCGGCACGCACGCCTCGCTCCTTGCCGCCGCCGGCGCCTACGCCCGGCTGATCGGGGCGGAAGCCGCGACATGACTGACGCGGCACAGCCGACGATGGCCACGATGGACACCGCCGCGCGGGCGACGGACCTCGCGCACCTGGCCTTACCCGGTCGGCTTCTGCGGCCCGCTCGGCTCTATGCGGTGGTGCTCGGGCCGGACGGGGCGCCGGGGCCGCGTCGCTTCCTGGCGCCGCTGCCGGAAGGCGCTGCCGCGTTCGCCCTCGCCGCCCCCGGCATCTCCTTCCTTCTGGTCGAGCACGGCATCGCGGCGGCCAGCGCCCTGATCGCGGACGGACCGATCGATGCCGCCGCGATCGAGGCCTGGTACGCTGCGCTGCTGGCGTGCGCCGGCGTAGCGCAGTCCGATGCCCTCGCCGTGCCGATGGCACCCGGCGAGAGCCGCGCCCTGCCGATGGGCGCGACGATCACCGCGCGCGAGCTCGTCTGGCTGCAGGCGAGCGAAGCTGTCCTGCGCTATGCCGCGGCCGGAACCGAGCCCGCGGCGCCGCTGCCGCTGCTGGCCGTGGCGGACCAGGTCAGCGCCCGCCTCGCCGCGGCTGCCGAAGTGCGCGCGCTGACATCCGCCTCACTACTGGCGGAGCACGGCCCACGGCTGGTGGGGCAACTCTCGACCCTGTTGGCGACGCGAATTGCCGCGGCGGTCGTTCGCAGCGAGGCTGCAGCGGCGCAAGCCGATTCAGAACGGTGGCGTCGCGATGAGGCGGGGGTCGCCGCGGCGATGCTGCAGCTTGGCGACGTCGCCGACCTGCGCTCGCCGAGGGCCGGCACCGCGACGATTTCCGCTCACGATCCGCTCGCCGGAGCCCTTGCGGTGATTGCCGCCGCCGAGGGATTCGAGCTGCGCCTGCCGACGAAGGACAATCGGGAAGAGCCGTTGTTCGAGCGCCTTGCCCGCTTCGGCAATGCGAGCGGTTTTCGGTTCCGCGAGATCGCGCTCGATCAAGGCTGGTGGACCAGGGGGGGCCCGCCGATCTTGGCCGTGGAAGCAGCCGAAGGACGGCCGCGGGCCATCGTGTGGCGGCGCCGTCGCTGGCGGAAGGTCGATCCCGAGACCCGTTCCGAAACGACGATCGATGCCGCCGCCGCGGCGGCCTTGATGCACCGCGCCTACATGATCTACGCGCCGCTCCCCGAGCGCCTCACGACGGGCCAGGTCTGGCGATTTTCCATCTTCGGCGCGGGCGGCGATATTGGCCGCCTGCTGATCGCCGCAGCCGCCGCGACGCTGGCGGCACTGCTCATCCCGGTCACGACGAGTGCCGTGCTGGGCCATGCCGTGCCGGACGGGAGGATGTCGCTTCTCGGCGACATGATGATCCTGCTGATTGCCGCCTCGATCGGCAGCGCGGGTTTCCAGGTCGTGCGAGCGATGGCCCTGGTGCGACTGGGCACGCACATCGATGTCCGGCTGCAGGCGGCGACGTGGGATCGCGTGATGCGGCTGCGCACGTCGTTCTTCCGCCGCTATTCGGTCGGGGACCTCGCGTCACGCATCCTGGGCATCGACCTCATCCGGCGCATTCTTGCCGGCCAGACCATCAACGGCTTGATCAGCGGCGTCTTCTCATTGGCCAGTCTCGGCGTCATGCTGATCTACGACGCCTCGCTGGCGCTGTTCGCTACCGGCTATGCGATCATCGCGGCCGGCTTCTTGTATGGACTGGGTCGCGCCCAGATGCGGCTCCAGCGCGTCGTCTATACCCGCAAGGGCATCCTGATGGGCCTGCTGGTGGAGATTCTTGCCAGCATCGCGAAGCTGCGCGTTGCGGCTGCCGAACGGCGTGCCTTCGCCCGCTGGTCGAGCGGCTTCGCCGAGCAGCGCGCCAACGATGCCTGGTCGGGACGCCTCGGCGCCTGGCAGCTCGTCGTCGCGACGAGTCTGCCGATCATCGGCACGATCGGCGTCATGGCGATCGCCGCCGGCGGCGACAATCCGATCGAGGTCGCCGCCTTCGCGGCCTTCAACAGCGCCTTCGGCCAGTTCACCACGGCCCTGATCGCCTTCGCCACCTCGCTCAACGTCGCGATCGAGGCAGGGCCGCTGTTTGCCCGCGTCCGTCCCGTGTTCGACGCGCCGCTCGAGGTCGGCGAGGCTCGCATCGAGCCCGTCACGCTCGGCGGACATGTCGCCGCTCGCAATCTGTCGTTCCGCTATGCCGCGGAGGGACCGTGGACGCTCGACGGCATCGATTTCGAGGCGCGGCCCGGCGAGAGCATCGCCATTGTCGGCGCGTCGGGCTCGGGCAAGTCGACGCTGCTGCGCCTGCTGCTCGGCTTCGAGACGCCAGTGCGGGGCGGCGTCTACTACGACGGCCAGGATCTGGAGACGCTCGATTTGCGGATGCTGCGCCGCCAGATCGGCACCGTGCTGGAGACGGCGGGCCTGGTGCCTGGCAGCCTCTACGACAACATCGCCGGCAGCGCCCCGCTCGGCAGCGACCGGGTCATGGAAGCGGTCCGGATGGCCGGCCTCGACGCTGACATCGCGGCGATGCCGATGGGGCTCGAGACGTTCGTGATGGAGGGCGGCGGCCAGATCTCGGGCGGCCAGCGCCAGCGCGTGATGATCGCCCGCGCGCTCATCAACCGGCCGAGGCTCATCTTCTTCGATCAGGCGACCAGCGCCCTCGACAACCGCACCCAGTCGATCGTGGGAGCGAGCCTGGCGGCGATGAACGCCACCCGCATCGTCATCGCTCATCGCCTAAGCACGGTCCGCGACGCCGACCGCATTCTCGTTCTCGAGCGGGGCCGGATCGTGGAGCGTGGCACCTATGACGAGCTCATGCAGCTACGAGGCGCTTTCCGCCGCCTCGTCGAGCGCCAGCTGCTTTAAGTGAAACTTACCGACATGAGACCATCGGGGTCTCAGCGCTTGTCAGTACCACGAAGGCCCCCACGGCCCCGCCGAGAGATCAGCGCTGCTTTCTCGACTTGCGTCAGCAAAGACGGACTTGGCACGGTACGTTCATGGCGGTCTCGTCGAGCATGGAAACGCGTTTGAAGCCACGATGCCTTGGCGTGCTCCGTTGTAATTTGTTGCACGACATCGTGCGAAAGGTGCTTGCGGGCGCGGAATTTGAACCTAAGACCTTCAAATGGCGAAACCAGCTCTCCGGCGAGATTAGCTCACAAGGACTCATTCCACGTTGCCTCCGAACGCACCGTGCGGCGATGGCCGACCTAACTCTATCCCACGGTATCCGACTCTACGGCCCTCCTAGATTTCCTCTTCCATCGCTTGCCTGCCTGCGCAAATCTCCGCATTGAGCAAGTATGAGCGACCGATCCCGCGTGCTCTACGGGGTGTCGTCATTCGGTCGATCGAGGAAGGTGCCAGTGGCTGCATCCGCTTACATCGATCCGGTGGACGATCCATGGGGGCCTATGGCGGCCGACATCGAGACGGTCTTCAACAAGCCTGCTGGCCGGTTCGGCCGTGATCGAGTCCGCAAGTGGCTCCTCCCAAGGGCTTCCCGCATTCCATTGAAAGGAGCGCAGGCGGGGCGGAGTGCGTGAGTCGCACGTCTCAACGCGTGCGACCTTCTATGGATCACAGCACAGCAGCCCTAAAACGTTGGTCAGCTTGAAGCCGGTGCTTTGAGAAATGGCGCGCCCGAAGAGATTCGAACTCCTAACCTTCTGACCCGTAGCTAGAGCAGATTCCCATTAATCGAAGCCGTATCCGAGGTTGGCAAAGAAGTTTGCACATTCGGAAGGTTTGAAGGATTGGAGAGCCTGAGCGGCGGCGGTTTCGAGGGCCTCGATGGTTCGAGCGGC
>JAEZHS010000324.1 GCA_023436825.1 Pseudomonadota bacterium
CATGATTCATGAGCGCGCTGGAAGCGCGCGGCCCGAAAGATCATGAGCCCCGACGGCCGTTGTCCCCGGTGTTGCCCTAGCCTATCGTTGCCCATGCCCTCATCGCGCGACAACTGATGGCGTCACCTTCTCGCGCTCCCGATTCCGCCGATCGTATCTACTTCACGCTCGTTGCCCTGATGGGCAGCGTGCTGCTGATCTACTTCGCGTCGGTGCCGTGGCTCGGCCTCAACGTCGCCTTCCACTTCTACCTCATGCTGTGGATAACGATGGCGTCGGCCTTCAACGTCGCCGCGGGCTTCGCCGGCTACATGCCGTTCGGCTACGTGGCGTTCTACGGCATCGGCGCGTTCACGACGGCGATCCTGGTGAAGAAGGCGGCCTTTCCGGTGTTCCTCGCATTGCCCCTGTCGGGTGTGGCGGGCGTCGTGCTGGCGCTGCTGTTCGCGCCGACCTTGCGCCTCTCCGGCATCTATTTCGGCATCGTCAGCCTGGCGCTGGCCGGCATCCTGCGGCTGGTGATCACCAACATGCCCGAGGAGCTGACCGGCGGCAGCTTCGGCCTGCAGCTCGGCAGCCGCGCCCATCCGGTGCAGAGCTTCTACGTCATGATGGCCGTGATGGTGGCGGCGCTAGCCGTCATCCTGTGGCTGTCGCGCTCGCGCCTCGGCAAGGCGTTGCGCGCCACGCGCGACGATGCCGACGCCGCCGAGATGATGGGCGTCAATGTGCCGATCGTGCGCCTCTGGGGATGGCTGATCGCCGCCTTCTTCCCCGCTGTCTGCGGCGGCATCGAAGCCTGGTACACCAACGTCGTCGACACCGAGACCGCCTTCAACACCCTGATCACCGCCAAGACGGTGATCTACGCCGTCGCCGGCGGGCTCGGCACGGTCACCGGCCCGATCGTCGGCGCCGTGGCCATGGTCTGGCTCGACGAGCTGATCTGGCGGCAGTTCCCGCTGCTCAACCTGCTCATCCTGGGGCTGGCCACCATCATCCTTGTGCTGTTCCTGCCGCGCGGCATCGTCGGTACCCTCCTGCGCAAGAAGCCGCAATGGCGCCGCTACATCCCATAGGTCCCCGATGGAACTTCTCGTCCTGAACGGCCTGGTGAACGGACTGATCGTCGGCGGCATCTACGCCCTGGTCGGCGTCAGCCTCACCCTGCTCTACGGCGTGCTGCGCGTCGTCAACTTCGCCCACGGCGAGTTCGTGATCGCAGGCTCGTTCCTCGCCTTCGTGCTGTTCAAGAGCTTCGGCATCCCGCCGCTGCTCGCCGTGCCGATCGCCGCCATCGTCTTCTTCGCCGTCGGCTGGGGCCTCTACTTCGTGCTGATCCCTCGGCTGGCAAAGAGCGACGATCCCGAGCTGATGTCGTTCCTGATGTTCTACGGTGTGTCGATCGCCGCGGCCGCCCTGATGCTGCTGCTGTTCGAGGCCGATTCGCGCACCATCGACTACACCTTCACGCCGGTCTCCATGCAGCTCGGGCGCATTTACGTCTCGACGGCGCGGCTGGTGGCGTTCGCCATCACGATCGCCGTCTCGATCGCCCTGGCGCTGTTCCTGTTCAAGACCCTGCCGGGCAAGGCGCTGCGCGCGGCAATCATGAATCCCGAGGCCATCCAGATCATGGGAGTCGACATCGTGCGCCTGTCGGCCTTCGCCTTCGCGCTGGCGGCGGCCCTGGCCGGCGTCACCGGCGTGCTGATCGCGCTGGTGTTCCCGGCCTTCAACCCCTTCTCCGGCGCCGAATACACCATCATCGCCTTCATCGTCGTGGTGCTGGGCGGGCTCGGCAATCCCGTAGGCGCGCTGCTGGCCGGCGTGGTGTTCGGCCTGGCCGAGCAGATGGCGACGGTGTTCCTGCCGCAGGCCATGGCGCAGATCGTCGGCTTCCTCATCCTGGTCGGCACGATCTTCTTCCGGCCGTCTGGAATCCTGGGCGTCAGGTTCAAGCGATGACCGCCGCCATCGAGACCCGTGGCCTGACCAAGCGCTTCGGCGGCCTGGTCGCAGTCGACAAGGTCGACCTAAAGGCCGACGCCGGCGAGACGCTGGGCATCATCGGCGTCAACGGCGCCGGCAAGACCACCTTGATGAACTGCATCTGCGGCCTCTACCGGCCCGACGACGGCGATGTCTTCGTCACGGGGAACCGGGTCACCGGCCAGGCGCCGCACGTCATCGCCCATCGCGGCATCGGCCGCACCTTCCAGGTGCCGCGCGTCTTCCGCAAGATGTCGCTGATCGACAACCTTCTGGTGCCCGTGCTCGACCGCAAGGCCCGCGATGCCGAGCTGATCGAGCTGGCCGAGTCCATGCTCGAACGCATGCAACTGATAAACCTGCGGCACAACCACGCCGAGGAGCTGTCGGGTGGTCAGCAGAAGCTGCTGGAGATGGCGCGGATGCTGATGCCCGACCCGCCCATCGTCATGCTCGACGAACCGTTCGCCGGCGTGCATCCCGTTCTTTGCAAGTTCATGATC
Source organism: Pseudomonadota bacterium (assembly GCA_023436825.1). Next base: position 2,496 of record JAEZHS010000324.1, read on the forward strand.
GATCGCATCGAGGAGACGGCGCAGGCCGGCAAGGCGGTGCTGCTGATCAGCCACGACCTCACCTCGATCTACCGCCTGTCGACCCGCGTCATCGCCCTCAACCAGGGCCGCATCATCGCCGAGGGCGGCGTCGACGACATCCGCGGCAATCCCGCCGTCATCGAGGCCTATCTGGGGACGTGACGATGGCCGACGCAGTGCTCGAGCTCGATCGCGTCGACGTCGCCTATCACGGCGACATCCGCATCCTGCGCGGCCTGTCGCTGAAAGTCCGGCCGGGGATGATCACCGGCGTGATCGGGCCCAACGGCGCCGGCAAGTCGACGGCCCTGCGGGCGCTCTACGGGCTCCTGAAGCCGGTCGCCGGCGACGTATTGATAGACGGCCGCAAGGTGACCGGCCTGCCGCCATGGAAGTTCATCGACAACGGCATCGCGCTCGTGCCGCAGCAGCGCAGCCTGTTCAACGAGCTGTCGGTCGAAGACAATCTCAGGCTGGCCTGCTGGTCGTTCCGCCGCGACCGCGCCCGCGTCGAGGAGGCGCTGGAGCGGGCCTACGCGCAGTTCCCGATGCTGCGCGACAAGCGCCGCGATCTCGCCGGTTCGATGAGCGGTGGCCAGCAGCGTTTCCTCGAGCTCGGCCGGGCACTCGCCTTGCGCCCGCGCGTCCTGCTGCTCGACGAGCCGACCGCCATGATCGCACCGCGTATCAGCGCCGAGATCTACGAGTTCATCCACGGCCTGCCGGCCCAGGGCATCACCGTCCTGCTGGTCGACCAGAACGTGCGCCAGTGCGTGCGCATCTCCGATCATCTCTATGTGCTGGAGCTCGGCCAGAACAAGGTCGACGGCTCCGCCCGCGCCTTCCAGGAGGATGCCGGGCTGCGCGACCTCATCGCCGAGTGGGTGGACTACCGCATCGACGCGTGACCGGTCCGCGGCCGATTGCTAAAGCACATTCCTTCCGGCTGGATTCCAGCCGGATGGAATGTGCCGGTGGAGCATCGAACGACC
>JAEZHS010000405.1 GCA_023436825.1 Pseudomonadota bacterium
CATCACCTCGCGCGCCCGCTCGCTCTCGACCCCGATGACCACCCGGTCGGGCTTCATGAAGTCCTCGATCGCCGCCCCCTCGCGCAGGAACTCCGGGTTGGAGCAGACGTCGAACTCGGCCGACGGCCGGGTCTCGCGGATGATGCGCGCGACCTCGCGGCCGGTGCCGACCGGCACCGTCGACGTGGTCACCACCACGGTGTAGCCGCGGATCGCGTCGGCGACCTCGGCGGCCGCGGCATAGACGTAGCTCAGGTCGGCATGGCCGTCGCCGCGCCGGGTCGGCGTGCCGACGGCGATGAACACCGCGTCGGCATTGCCGACCGCGTCGCCGAGCTTGGTGCTGAAGGCGAGCCGCCCCGCCTTGACGTTGTCGGCAACCAGCTTGTCGAGGCCGGGCTCGTAGATCGGCATCTCGCCCTTGAGCAGGCCGGCGATCTTGCGCTCCTCCCTGTCGATGCACACCACGTCATGGCCGAACTGGGCGAAGCAGGCGCCGGAGACCAATCCGACATAGCCCGAGCCGATCATGGCGATACGCATGGGAGCTAGCCTTTCATCAGGCGGCCGAGCAGCGCCCGCGTGTCCGCAGAAGTGTCGGAACGGCTGAGCGCGACGGCGACGTTGGCCTCGAGGAAGCCCAACCGGGTGCCGCAATCGTAGCGCTGGCCGGCATAGGTCAGGGCATGGAACGGCTGGTTGCCGATCATCTTGGCCATGGCGTCGGTGAGCTGGATCTCGCCACCGGCGCCGGTCTCGTGCTTGTCGAGATGGTCGAACACCTCCGGCGTCAGCACATAACGGCCGATGATGGCGAGCGTCGAGGGTGCGACCTCGGGCTTGGGCTTCTCGACCAAACCGGTGATCTCCGCCAAGCCGTCCCTCTCGGCCTTCACTGCGGCGATGCCGTAGCTCTTGGTCTGCTCGCGCGGCACGTCCATGACGGCGACGACATTGCCGCCCGTCTTGTCGTGCGCCGCCACGAGTTGCGCGGTGCAGCTCGGCGAATCGATCGTGAGCTCGTCGGGCAGCAGCACGGCGAACGGCTCGCGGCCGATCCAGTCGCGGGCGCACCACACGGCATGGCCGAGACCGAGCGGCCGCTGCTGGCGCGTGAAGATCGCGTTGCCGGGCTTGATGGCGGCGTCCTGGGTCTGCTTCAGCTCGTTCTGCTTGCCCCGCTCGTGCAGAGTCGCTTCCAATTCATAGGCGGCGTCGAAGTGATCCTCGATGGCGCTCTTGTTGCGGCCGGTCACAAAGACAAATTCCTCGATACCCGCCGCCAGACACTCCTCGACCGCGTACTGGATCAACGGCCGGTCGACGACCGTCAACATCTCCTTGGGCATCGCCTTGGTTGCGGGCAGGAAGCGGGTACCCAATCCGGCTACGGGCAAGACGGCTTTGCGGACACGCTGCGGCATGCTCTGTCGACCTCGTTGATGCTCACTCAAACTCTCTCAGATTCCCCCTAGGGGGGAGGAATCTGAGATGCGCAAAGACGCGCCGTAGTTGCCACGCCCGGGAAGACCCCGCAAGTTCAACCACTTATTAGCCACCGACCAGCACGTCCTTGGCGCGGTTGATGCGTGCGGCAAGATCGGCGGTGCCGCCGGCGTCCGGATGCGTACGGCGGATCAGGCGCCGGTGCGCCGCCTTGATCTCCTCCTCGGTGGCACCCTCGGCCAGGCCCAGCACGGCGAGCGCCTCCTCGCGGGTCATGTCGGTGCGCGAGCCGCGGGGCGGCGGCTGTTTCGCGGTCCGCCAGTCGACGTTCAGCCGCCGATCGAGATAGGCCTCCAGCACGCGCAGCGAATCGGCATCGCCGGTGCATTCCTCGTGGAGGTCCAGCAGTTCGCTGTCGGACAGGCGATCCAGCGTGCGTCCCGCGAAGCGGCCGGCGAGCACGGTGCCGCCGACGTCACCGGTGCCGTGATCGATCCAGGCCTGCAGGAAGGCCGTGCGAACCTCGGTGCGCCGCTCCGTGCCGGGCGAGCTGAAGCCGCCGGACGGCCGGTTGCGCAGCGCGCGGGCGATCAGCCCGGTGATCACGAGGCCCGCCAGGCCGAACAGCTCCGGCAGCAGGCTCGGCAGGAAGCGCAGGCCGAAGATCAGCATGCCGCCGACGGCGATGGCGCCCAGCACGACCATCACCATGCGCATTCCGCGCGCTAGGGACGACGGATTGGCCCGCAGGAACCAGGCGATGCCGAGAGCGCCGACGGCCAGGATGACCAGGGCCAGCACAAGCGGCATGGCTCACGGTCTCGGCGCCGGACGCTGTTGGCCGGGAGGCGGCACGGACGGCGTGCCCGGCGGCGTCTGCGACTGCTGTTGCTGCTCGGCGCGTTCGCGCTGGATCTGCCGCCAACGCTCGACGTTGCGATTGTGCTCGCCGAGCGTCGTGGCGAAGGTGTGTCCGCCCTGGCCGTCAGCCACGAACCATAGCGCGCGGTCGCGTGCCGGATTGGTTGCCGCCAGGATCGAGGCGCGGCCGGGATTGCAGATCGGCCCGGGTGGCAGTCCGGCGACGACGTAGGTGTTGTAGGGCGAATTCGATGCCAGGTCGGCGCGCGTCAGCTCGCGGTTGAACGGCACCTTGCCCTGGGTGATGCCGTAGATGGTCGTGGGATCGCTCTCGAGCTTCATGCGCCGGCGCAGGCGGTTGATGTAGACGGCCGCCACCTTGGGCCGCTCCGCCGGGATCGCCGTTTCCTTCTCGACGATGGAGGCGAGCGTCAGCGCCTGTTGCCGGCTCGCCAGCGGCAGGCCGGCGGCGCGCTTGCGCCACGCCTCCTCCAGCGTCTTGTCCATCGCCTCCTTCATGCGCATCAACAGCCCGTCGCGCGTGTCGTCGCGCGAATAGAAATAGGTCTCGGGCAGCAGGTCGCCTTCCTTGAGGTCGAGCGTGATCTCGCCGGTGAGCGCCGGCGTGTTCTTCACCAGGTCGATCACCTCCGGCGTCGTCATGCCTTCGACCACGGTGAGCCGGCGCTGCACCTGCTTGCCCGACTGCAGGAGGTCGAGCAGCCCCAGCATGGAGATATGGGCCGGGATCTCGTACTCGCCGGCCTTGATGGGTCTGGGCGTCGGATCGATCATCACCGCCACCCGGAACAGACGCTGGTGATCGATGACGCCCTCGTCCTTCAGCACCTTGGCCATGGTCTGCGGTCCCGCGCCGCGCGGGATGACGATGTTCTTGGTCACGGCGAGCGGACCCGCGGCGGTCAGGAGCTGATTGCCGAGCCACAGCGCGCCGCCCATCAGGGTGACGAGCAGGGCGACGAAGAAGAGGACCCAACGGAAATAGCTGAGCACGCCCAGCTCCGGTGATCAGACGGGACCGAAGATCAACGAGGCGTTGGTGCCGCCGAAGCCGAACGAGTTGCTGAGCGCGTAGCGGACCTTGCGCTGCTTGGCCTGCTTGGCGACGAGATCGATGTCGCAACCCTCGTCAGGCTCGTCCAGATTGAGTGTCGGCGGAACCGTCTGCTCGATGATCGACTTGATCGAGTAGATGGCTTCGATGGCGCCGGCGGCGCCCAGCAGATGGCCGGTCGCCGACTTGGTCGACGACATCGAGAGCTTGTAGGCGTCCCCCCCGAACGTCTTCTTCACCGCCCCGAGCTCGATCACGTCGGCCATGGTCGACGTGCCATGGGCATTGACGTAGTCGATCTGGTCGGTGTTGAGCTTGGCGCGCTTCAGCGCGGCCTTCATCGCGCGCTGGGCGCCGTCGCCGTCTTCCGACGGCGCGGTGATGTGATAGGCGTCGCCGGAC
>JAEZHS010000504.1 GCA_023436825.1 Pseudomonadota bacterium
CGCGCCGCCCGCGCCCAACATCACCTCCACCAGCAGGCGGGGCTTGACCCATGCGCTCAACCAGAACATTCATCACCACAGCAAACCTGCCCGCAGTTTTGCTGTCTCACCCACGGGGTGCGTCGCATCTGAATTTTTTGCATTTCCTGCATTTTTTGCTGGCCCGGCCGCCTGGACTGCACCCCTTGAGCCCATCCGGTCCGGCCGAACGCAGTCGGATGACCGGCTCCGGGTGGGGAGCAGTCTGGCTTATGGTCGGATGAACGATGCATAGAGCGACAGACGCTCGCACTCTATCGAAAACCACCGTTTTTGTAAATAACTTCAGTGCATTTCACTGCAACAACCACTGCGAAGGCCGGCTTATTTTATTGCGACTTTTTGGGCTCCAGCGGGGCCATTTCTGAGGGCCGCCCTCGCCATCAATACCGCGGCTTGCGCCGGTCGACCGACGTGCAGGCAATGCTGTCACCGTATCGGATCGAGATCGATCAACCGTGCTCGTCACGCAGAAGACGGTCGAGGTCATCAGGCTTCATGCGCTTGATGACCTTTTCGACCTTGCGATCATAACGCCGATCGTTCGGTTCCGTGGCCTTCTGGGCCTTGCGGCCATACTGCGCGATGAAGGTGCGAAGCTCGGCAGTCCGCAGCGCCTTTTGTGCTCGGCATCAGGCCGTCGGCGCTTCGAGGATGAGCCCGGCAAGAGGAGCTACCCCTCCATCCGGGTCAGCGCCCACTTCACCGTGCTGCCCTCGGCCGGCACTTGGCCCACAAGCACGATCTGCTCGGTGCGACGGACGCGGCCTTCTTCGCCGAGGTAGATGCTTTCGGCAAGGCCGATGCCGGCGCCCGACGCCCGCAGACGCCAGCCGCGGCCGCTCGGCAGACGCATCAGCACCGCCTGGCCGCTCTGCGCCAGGGTCGCCTTCACCGCCGGATGCAGATGGAAGCGAACGATGAAGCGCTTGTCCGGCACCGTCACCATGCGGCCTTCCGGCCCCATGAACGTGTCCTCGCCGCGCAGGTCGCCGCCGTCGGCCGACAGCCACAGGCGGCGGCGATGGATGATGCCGTACAGCGAGCGGTAGCCATCATGCATCATGTCGAGCCACTGAGCGCCGTCGTTGTCGGCACGATCGACCACGACATTGCCGGCGCGATATTCCAGCGCGCCATGATCGGTGATCTCGCTCGAGTTGGTGTCGTCGACCACGGCCGTCGAATGCGCCGCCGTATAGCGCATGAAGTACCGCCAGTCGCGCGGCGCGCCGGGGAAGGTGCCGCAATTGACGATCAGGCGCTCGTGTGCGGCGCTCATCTCGAAGCTGAGTGTGCCGGCATGGGCGATGCCGTCCATGCCGCGCCCGGGCGGGCTGCCGGCATCGGTGATCACCAACGAAGTGCCGGCGGCCAGCCGCTGGAAGCCGCTGGCCAGCGCCATGGTCGGCGCGCTCTCGCCCGAACCCGAGCGCGCCAGCACTAGGTCGATCAGGGTGCGATCGGCTTCCCAGGCGCCGTTGAACAGGGCGAGCCCGCCGTCGCCGTGGCGGAAGAACCGTAGCAACGGCGCCATGCGGTCGATGGCGGCGAGGATCTCGGCCGGGGCGCGGCGTTCGGCCGAACCGAGCGCCGAACGCACGTCGATCAGGTGGCGCAGCACGGCGAGCTGCAGATGCGGCGCGCGCTCGGCCACGATACCGTCGTGCAGCACGTAGCGCTTCACGAACCGGGCGAGCCGCGACAGCGTCTGGTCGAGGCTCTTCTCGAAGTGCTTGCCGTCGCGCAGGAAGGCGAGGTCAACGAAGATCAGCGCCTTCATCGCCGCCACGGCCTCGTGACCGATCAGGCCGGCACGCAGCGCGCGCCGCAGGTGCGTGCGCTGGCGGGCGAGCGAGAACACGAAGCGGGCGGGGAACCCAGGATCGGCGGCGCTGGCCAGCCAATCGTAGTGACGGATCCACGAGACGATGCGCTCGGCCAGCACCTCGCGCTTCCAGGTGACAGCCGACCAGCGGCCTTCGCGGTTCGACCAGTCGTCGACCAGACGGACAGCCAGCGGTGCCGCTGAAGGGTCACCGCAATCGCGCAAGTCGCGCAGCCAGCCGAAGCCGTTCAGGGCATCGACCCACAGGTCGGGCGCGCCGGGCCGCCGCCAGGGCGGGTCATCCGATTCGGGCGCCACGGCGCCGGCACTGCCGCGCGCAAGGAATTCGCCCATGAGCAGGCGCTGGCCGGTCGCCGGATCGCCCGGCCAGCTGTCGGGCGCCACGGCGAAGAACGAGCGTGGCGAGTTGTAGCCCAGGGTGAGCGAATAAAGGCCGGATTCCAGCAGCCAGCGGCCAAATCCGCGACTTTCGATTCCGGCGGACTTGGCCGGACTGGAGGGAACGGACCGGGTCGGACGGGTTCCGGCCACCAAAGGCTCACCCGGCCGGCGCACGTCTGAGGCAACCAGCGTCATCTGCTTCTGTTCTTTGGCCCGCCGGCATTTTCCACCGGGCAGTTGAGGGTGTGGCTATTTTAGCCCACCCGGACGGCCATGGCGATGGCCCCGGCAAGAACCCTTGAACCGCCTCCCCGGCACCCCAGATTCACCGCAAGGGAAGGCCTTAATGGATTCCCGGACGCTCGCTCCTCGGAGGAGGGTTCTTATGGGCCGTGTGTCGATGTTCAACTCGCCCCTGCTGCTGGGATTCGACCAGCTCGAGCGCACGCTCGACCGGTTGGCCAAGAGCGCGGAGGGCTATCCGCCCTACAATATCGAGCGGATCGGCGAGAACGGCTTGCGCATCACCCTTGCCGTCGCGGGCTTCACGACTGACGACCTCGCCATCGAGCTGGTGGAAAGCCAGCTCACGGTGCGCGGCAAGCAGACCGACGACAGCGATCGTGTCTTCCTTCATCGCGGCATCGCGGCGCGCCAGTTCCAGCGCAGCTTCATGCTGGCCGAAGGCATCGAGGTTACAGGCGCGCGGCTCGACAACGGGCTGCTGTCGATCGACCTCGTGCGACCGGTCCAGGAGCCGCGCATCCGCAGGATCCGCATCGAGGCCGGCGATACCGGCAACGATGCGCGCAACACCATCGACATCACCGCACGCCGTGTTCAGCCCCGCTGACGAGTGCCGGTCGACGCTGCCAAGGAGGTAGCCATGGAAAACGAGCAGACGACGAACTTCACGCCCCTTGCCGAAGAAGCCTTCTTGAGCCTCGGCGCCCAGCAGATCGCCTATGTGAAGGCCATCAACCTTCCGGACGGTGCGCATGCGATCGGCATCTTCTCAGCCGACGGCAAACCGATGGCCGCCGCGCCCTCGGTCGAGATCGCGCAGGCGTTGATCCGCCAGCACGAACTCGAACCGGCGCTGGTGCATTGATGGGAGCACGGGGTTCATGATCCTTCCGGACCGCGAGCTTCCAGCTCGCTCATGACCGCGCAAGATGCGCGCGGGTCCGGAAGGAAGAGAAGATTAAGCCGCGCTCTGCGCCTGGACCGATTCGACCAGCAGAGCGTAGAGCGCCTCGGCATTTTCCGTCGCGCGCAGCTTCTCGACGAGGCTGCGGTCGCGCAGCAGGCGTGACACGCGCGCCAGCGCCTTGAGATGGTCGGCGCCCGCACCCTCGGGCGCCACCAGCAGGAACACGATGTCGACCGGCCGCTCGTCGATCGAATCGAAATCGATCGGATGGGCGAGCCGGGCGAACAGGCCGCGTGGTGCGGTGAGCGTGCCCATGCGGCCATGCGGGATGGCAATGCCGCCGCCGATGCCGGTCGAGCCCAGCCGCTCGCGCTCCAGTAGCCGATCGAACAAACGGCGTTCGTCGAGCTTCAGCATGGCCGCGCAGCGGGCCGCCAACTCGGCCAACAACGCTTTCTTGCCGGACGCCTTCACGCTGGCCAGAACGGCATCCGGACCGGTCAGCAAATCGGCAATTTCCACAATGTCACCAATAGGTTAGCGGACAAGGGCCCCAAAGTTGCCCGGCGCGCGAAGGCGCCCCTATAGGCGCGTCGTCCGACCGGGTCAAGCCGCTCCTTCAGGCGTCCGACATGGTATCAGTCGGCCGGTCCGGCCAGTGCTTGCGAGGCGATCGCAGCACCGGGAAGCGTGTTCGGCAGGCTGCGATTGAGTCCGAGGCGGCCGAGCCGCCGGCGCTCCGCCGACGACGGAATGCGCATGGCCTCGCGATACTTGGCGACGGTGCGCCGCGCGATCTCGATGCCCTCGCCTTTCAGGAGATCGACGATGCGATCGTCCGACAGCGGCGCACTGGCGCTCTCGCCGCCGACCAGGTGACGGATGCGCGAGCGCACCGATTCGGACGACACGACGACGCCCGGCGTCCGCGCCGGCAGCGCCGACGTGAAGAAATACTTCAGCTCGAAGATGCCGCGCGGCGTAGCGATGTACTTGTTGGAGGTGACGCGACTCACCGTGCTCTCGTGCAGCTCGGTCGCGATGGCGATGTCGCGCAGCACCAGCGGCTTGAGGGCGCTGACGCCGTGGCGGAAGAAGCCGTCCTGCTGGCGCACGATCTCGCGCGCGACCTTCAGAATCGTGGTCGCGCGCTGCTCGAGGGTCTTCACCAGCCAGTTGGCCGACTGGAAGCGCTCGGCGACGAAATCGCGGTCCGACTTGGCACGCGTGCCCTTCATCAATGTGGCGTGGTAGTTGCGGTCGACCAGCACCTTGGGCAGAGCGTCGGTGTTGAGCTCGATGTGCCAGCCCTCTTCGCCGGTATCGGCGTCCTTGGCCGGCCGCAGGAAGAGATCGGGCGCGACGGGTTGGATCGGCTCGAAGTCGAAGGCCTGGCCGGGGCGCGGATCGAGCGCGCGCAGTTCAGCCAGCATCTCGCGCAGGTCCTCGTCGTCGACGCCGCAGCGGCGACGCAGCTGTCCCAGCTCGCCCGCGGCCACCAGGCCGAGATTGTCGAGCAACGCCGTCATCGCCGGATCCAGGCGATTGCGTTCGGCAAGCTGCGCGCCCAGGCACTCGGCCACGGTGCGCGCGAACAGGCCGGCGGGCTCGATCTGGCGCAGCCGCGTCCACACCGCTTCGACCACGTCGAGGCCGACGCTGCAGGCTTCGGCGACAGCCGGCGCATCGAGGCGGCAATAACCCGCCTCGTCGAGGCCTTCGGCGAGCTTGAGCGCAATGCGCCGCTCTGCCGGTTCGGCGAACATCAGTTCAATCTGTTCCAGCACGTGGACGGCGAGCGAGCGCGGACGCTCGGAGACGAAATCGAGCGCGCCCGGCTGGTCGTCGCGCTGGCCGGCGCGACTCGCTGCCCCGTCGCCGCCACGGTCGGCATGCTCGCGCGTCCAGCGCTCGTCGGCGTCGGCAAGCGCGGGCGCAGCGGCCGCCAGCGCCTCGGCGGTGTCGGACGGTGCGTCGACGATGGGCGCGTCCTGCTCGGCGATCGGGCCGTCATCGGCCGCGCCCTCGGCGAGCAACGGGTTCTTTTCGAGTTCCTGTTGGATGAAGGCGGCGAGCTCGAGATGCGAGAACTGCAGCAGCTTGATGGCCTGCTGAAGCTGCGGCGTCATTGCCAGGGTCTGGCGCGAAGCCAGGATCAGACTCGGACCGATACGCATGTACCCCCACCCTGAAGGTCGGTTGGACCTCCCCGTACGGGGGTCTAAGCAAAAGGCATGCCAAGTCCCGGATCAAGCCCCCTCAGGGTAGTGTCTCAGATTACTATTAGTAACCGGCATCCGATAGCCGGGTGGTGGTATTCTATCTCCATGTCAAAGGGACCTAAAGGCGAGCGCAGGCCCGCCGATCTTAACAAGCGCGCCTTCGCCATTGTCCAGATCGCGACCGGCGGGGCTGAGGATACCCCCAAGAAAGAAAGCCACGCCAAGGCGGGAAAGGCGGGCGGACGGAGCCGAGCGCGCAGCCTAAGTGCTGATCGCAGAACGGAAATTGCGAAGAAGGCTTCGTCTATCAGATGGCGTAAATCTGACTGACTCGGCTTGATTGATTTCCGACTCCCTGCCTGCTATGCTGGCACATGGAGTCACCGCCAGCACTCACCGACGATGATAAGACTACCCTTCTGGGGCTGGTGCTGCGCTATGGCGTGCTGCGCCGTGAAAACACCGTGGATCGGCTGGAAAAGGAGCGCATCGACGCCCGTATTACGGATCGCCTGAAGCGGATGGACCAATTGACTACGGCATTCCAAGGGTTCGGCTTCAGCAAGAATAAAGAGGGATATTTCCAGCAGATTCGCGCCGCGGTTGGGGAAGAGGCTTATGTCGCGATGTTGGCAAAGATCGACGCCATCCTCCTCGATCCCGAAGCCAAGCCGCCTGCGGTTGGCCCGGCAG
>JAEZHS010000509.1 GCA_023436825.1 Pseudomonadota bacterium
GCGAGGCGGAGCGGAGGGACCTGTTTGTTGATACATCGACAAGAACAGGTCCCTCGACTACGCCGCCCTTCGGGCGGCTCCGCTCGGGATGACGGGAAAATCGGTCATATGCGATAGCCCTGCCCGCCAGGGGGAGAGGCTAGGTGACGGGGTTTCGAAAGCTCTTCTGTAACCCCGCCGCTCAGTGCGCGCGGGCGATGGCGAAGTCGACGGCCTCCAGCAGGGCGGCCTTGAGCGGCTTGTCGGGGAACAGGCCCAGCGCATCGCGCGCCATGGCGCCGTAGTGGCGGGCGCGCTCCAGCGTGTCGGCGATGGCGCTGTGGCGGTCGAGCAGGGTCTGGGCATGCTCGAGGTCGCCGTCGCGCTGGTCGAGCTTCTCGATGGTGCGCTTCCAGAACTCGCGCTCGACGGTGCGGCCGCGCAGGAAGGCCAGGATGATCGGCAGCGTGATCTTGCCCTCGCGGAAATCGTCGCCCACCGACTTGCCGAGCTCGGCCTCGCGGCCGGCATAGTCGAGCGCGTCGTCGACGAGCTGGAAGGCGATGCCGAGATTCATGCCGAAGCTCTCGAGCGCCACCCGCTCGGGCCCGTCCCGGCCGGCCACCATGGCGCCGACCTCGGCCGCCGCCGCGAACAGCTTGGCGGTCTTGGCCTTGATGACCTCGAGATAGGTCGCCTCGGGCGTGCTGGTGTCGCGCTGGCTCACGAGCTGCAGCACCTCGCCCTCGGCGATGGTGGAGGAGGCGCGCGACAGCACGCCCAGGATGTCGAGCGAGCCGACCTCGACCATCAGCTCGAAGGAGCGCGTGAACAGGAAGTCGCCGACCAGCACCGAGGCCTTGTCGCCCCACACCGCATTGGCAGAAGGCTTGCCGCGCCTCAGCGCGCTGACATCGACCACGTCGTCGTGCAGCAGCGTGGCGGAGTGGATGAACTCCACGCAGGTCGCGAGCTTGATGTGGCGGTCGTCGCTGCCGGCGTAGCCGCACAGCCGCGCCGCCGCGACGGTCAGCAACGGCCGCATGCGCTTGCCGCCCGCGCCCACCAGGTGATTGGCGAGCTCGGGAATCAGCGCCACCGGCGAACGCATGCGCGCCAGGATCTCGCGATCGACCTGCACCATGTCGTCGGCGCAGAGCGACAGCAGCGGCTCCAGGCTGGGCGCCTTGCGCTTGCCTTCGAGGGTAACGACAGTTGCCATGGCGTGAGAATAGTCGCCCAACCGAGTTTGGTTGTTGCGACACGATGTCGTGACATGATCCCGCTATGGAACGGACCCTGACCGAGGATGCCCTGCTGGGCGGCCGCGTACAGTTGTTACAACCCGCTCGCGGCTACCGAGTCGCCGTCGACGCCGTGCTGCTGGCGGCCGCCGTCGATGCCGCGCCCGGACAACGGGTCCTCGATCTCGGCGCCGGCGTCGGCGCCGTCGGCCTGTGTCTCGCAGCGCGGCTGCCCGGCTGCCGCATCGTCGGCATCGAGCTGCAGACGGCCCTGGCCGAGCTGGCCGAACGAAATGCCAACCTCAACGGCATGGCCGGGCGTGTGCGAACCATCGTCCATGACCTGGCCAAGCCGTTGCCGGCCGATCTCGGCCGCTTCGACCATGTCGTGACCAACCCGCCCTATCTGGCCGCCGCGGTCGCCGATCCCTCTCCCGATCCCTCCAAGGCGCTGGCGACCGTCGAATCCAGCGCCGACCTGGCGCGCTGGCTGGCAGTAGCCACGGCGGCGGCGGAACCTGCAGGTACCCTGATCGTCATCCATCGCAGCGACCGTCTGGACGAGCTTCTTGGCCGTCTCGACGGTTTGGGCTGGGGCGACATTGCGGTGAAGCGCCTGCCGCCCGCGGCGCGCATCCTGGTGCGCGCCCGGCGCGGCGACCGGCCGACACGACGCGATGCGCCGGCCCTCACGCTGCATCGGCCGGGCGGCGGCTACACCGACGAGGCCGAAGCCATCCTGCGCCACGCCGCGCCGCTTGCCTTCTGAGGTCGCCGCGGGGACATTGCCGCCATGCTCGCTTGGCTAAAGGACCGCTTCCGCCGCGGCCCCGTCGTTCCCGTCGTCCGCCTGTCCGGGGTCATCGCCTCGGGCGGTCTTTTGGGCAGTCGCGGCCTTTCCATCGAGAGCGTAGCGCCGCTGCTCAAGCGCGCCTTCGACATGCGCGGCGCCAAGGCGGTCGCGCTCACCATCAACTCCCCCGGCGGCTCGCCGGTCCAGTCGGCGCTGATCGGCCAGCGCATCCGCCTGCTTGCGGCGGAGAAGAACGTGAAGGTGATCGCCTTCGTCGAAGACGTTGCGGCATCGGGCGGCTACTGGCTCGCCTGCGCCGCCGACGAGATCATCGTCGATCCGAGCTCGATCGTGGGCTCGATCGGCGTCATCAGCGCGGGCTTCGGCTTCCAGGACTTGATCGCCCGCATCGGCGTCGAGCGCCGCATGCACACCTCGGGCGAACGCAAGTCGATGCTCGATCCCTTCGGGCCGGAGAAGCCCGAGGACGTCGACCGCCTGCATCGCCTGCAGGCCGAGATCCATGACGGCTTCAAGGACTGGGTGCGCGAGCGCCGCGCCGGCAAGCTGAAGGCCGACGAGGCAACCCTGTTCAGTGGCGAGTTCTGGACCGGCAAGCGCGGACTGGAGCTCGGCCTGGTCGATGGGACGGGCGAGTTGCGCGCCATCCTGCAGGCGCGCTACGGCGCCAAGGTGCACCTGCCGGTGATCGCCCCACGCCGCCGACTGCTGTCGCGCTTCGGGCTCGGCACATCGATTGGCGGAACGGACATCGACGGCATCGGGCCCGCGACGTTGGCAGCGATCGAAGAGCGCCTACACTGGCAACGGTTTGGACTATAGGAACAGGCGATGAAACTGCTCACCCCCGTGCATCCCGACGACATGTCGGCCGTTCGAACCTGGTTCGAGACGCTCGCCAGCCATTGCCGCGACGTCGACTACGAGGGCGCACGCCCGATCTTCGCAGAGGACATGATCGCCTTCGGCACCTTCACCGACTTCATGACGGGCCGCGATCTCGCCGAGGAGAAGCAGTGGCGCAACGTCTGGGGCACCATCCGCAACTTCCGCTACGACCTCAACAAGATCGAGGCCATCGTCTCGGCCGACCGGCTGACGGCGATCGGCATGGCGGTCTGGCAGTCCGACGGCTTCCATCCCAACGGCGACCGCTTCGACCGGCCGGGTCGCACCACCGTCACGCTCGGCCGCAAGAATATCGGCGATCCCTTCATCGCCACCCACACCCACATGTCGCTGTTCCGCGGCACGCCCGAACGGAGCTACGGCAAGTTCGGCTGAAGTAGCCTCCTCCCCAGCGAAGCTGGGGAGGTGTCGGCGTCTTCGCCGACGGAGGGGTCATGAGCACCAGTCGCGATGCTCATGACCCCTCCGTCCGCTGCGCGGACACCTCCCCTTCGCGGACTCCGCGAAGGGGAGGCAATCTCTCAAGGATCCAGCGCGCCCTTGCGCTCGACGATCAGGCGGTACTGGTCGGGCTGGCGATGGATCGCGAAGTTGAAGGTCGTGCGCTTGTAGCTTTGGCCGGCATCGAGGTCGCAGCGATGCGCCACCAGCTCGTCGGCCTCGCCGCCGGCGCGCGCCACCACCTTGCCGGACGGCGCCACGATCATCGAGTCGGCGAGCGAGGGCACGCCCTCCTCGTTGCCGCCCTTGGCCACGCCCACGACCCAGGTGCCGTTCTGGTAGGCGCCGGCCTGCATCGAGAGCTGGTTGTGGAACCAGGAATGCTCGTCGTGGTCGGGTGACGGCGCGTTGTGCAGGGGCGTGTTGTAGCCCAGCAGCACCATCTCGACGTTCTGCAGGCCCATGACGCGATAGGTCTCGGGCCAGCGCCGGTCGTTGCAGATGCACATGCCCATGTTGCCGCCGAACGCCTTGAACACCGGGAAGCCGAGATTGCCGACCTCGAAGTAACGCTTCTCCAGATGCTGGAACGGCCGCTCGGGCTCGTGCTCGGCGTGGCCGGGCAGATGGACCTTGCGGTACTTGCCGACGATCCGCCCGTCGCGTTCGACGAGGATCGAGGTGTTGAAGCGCCTGATGCGGCCGTTCTCGTTGGCGAGCTCGGCGTAGCCCAGGCAGAAGCCCATGGCGAGGCGCTTCGCCTCGTTGAAGAGCGGCGCCGTCTCGTTCGACGGCATCTCCTGCTCGAAGAAGGAATCGATCTCGGCCTGGTCGGTCATCCACCAGCGCGGGAAGAACGTCGTCAGCGTGAGCTCGGGGAAGACCACCAGTTCGCAGCCCATGCGCCTCGCCTCGCGCAGATGCGCGATCAGACGCTCGACCACGTCGCGGCGCGAGTGGCTGCGCTGGATGGGGCCCATTTGCGCGGCGCCCACGGTCAGAAAACGGGTCATGTCACACTCGCCGTAGCATGAAGCTGTGCGTTCAAGGTGCCCCAGGCTTTGCTGCGAACAATCGCCTCGAGCGCGCCGGTCTGCGAATTGCGCCAGAACATGAGGTTCGACCGACCCGACAATGTACCAGCCTTCACCACGCTTCCGTCCTCCAACCGCACGCGCGCACCGGCGGTGATGTAGCAGCCGGCCTCGACCACGCAGTCGTCGCCGAGCGAGATGCCGATGCCGGCATTGGCCCCGATGAGGCAGCGCTCGCCGACCGTGACCTGAACCTTCCCGCCGCCGGACAGCGTGCCCATGATCGAGGCGCCGCCTCCGACGTCGCTGCCGTGACCGACCACGACGCCCGCGCTGATGCGCCCTTCGACCATGCAGGTGCCGAGCGTCCCGGCATTGAAGTTGCAGAAGCCCTCATGCATCACGATGGTGCCGGCGGCGAGATGTGCACCCAGCCGAACCCGCGCGGTATCGGCAATGCGGACATCGCCCGGCACGAGGTAGTCGGTCATGCGCGGGATCTTGTCGATGCCGCGGACGTCCAGCCCCACGCCTTCGAGGCGCGCCCTGATGCGGGCCGCATCCAGGATATCGAGCGGGCACGGGCCGAGGGACGTCCAGGCGACGGTCGGCAGCAGCTGGAACATGCCGTCGAGGTTCACGGTATTGGGCCGCACCAGCCGGTGGCTGAGCAGATGAAGGCGGAGATAGACGTCGTGCAGGTCGACGGGCTTGTCGGCCAGCGACGCGATCTCGGTGCGAACCGGCACGACCTCGACCTGGCGGATGTCGTCCGTGCGCGCATGGCGCGCGAGATCCTCCGCGGAATGGCCGGGCAGAGCGAGCACGGTCAAGCGGCGTGTCGCCGCCTGGCCAGAGGAGGTCAGTTTCAGGTCCAGGAACCAGGCGTCGAGCACCGCACCATCCCTGGCGACGGTGGCGAAGCCTTGTCCCAGCGCACCCGACGTATCGTACATCCGCCGAGCCTATGGCCCCGCGCGCTTCACGTCATTGGTGAATTCGTCGGCGCAGAAGGTGCCGCCCTGGAACAGGTCGCCCACCGGATTGGGCCCGATCTTGGCCTGCTCGGCCTCGGCATGGGCCCGGTGGTCCTCGGCCTTGCTCTGGGGCCGGTAGCCCAAAGCGCGAGCGCGCGAGTTGTCCCACCATCCGGCGGCATTGTCCGAGGCGCCGTAAAAGATCTCGAAACGGATGTCCGGATGGTTCAAGCCGATGCCGATCAGCTGCACGATGTCCTCGGGCGAGATCCAGATCGACAGCCGCCGCACGTCGAGCGGCCGCGGGCCCACGTTGCCGATGCGCAGGCAGGTCACGATCATGCCGTGCTTGTCGGAATAGAGCGCGCCCAGTGCCTCGCCGAACGCCTTGCTGACGCCGTAGCGGCTGTCGGGCCGCACCGTGACGTCGGTGCCGATCTTGCGCTTGCGCGGATAAAAACCGACCGCGTGGTTGGACGAGGCGAAGATCACGCGCTTCACGCCGGCCTGACGCGCCGCCTCGAAGAGATTGTAGCAGCCGATGATGTTGGCCTGCAGGATGGTGTCCCACGGTCCCTCGACCGAGTGACCGCCAAGATGGATGACGCTGTCGGCGCCCTTGACGGCGGCGGCGACCTCGTCCGGCTTGGTGAGGTCGGCGGCGACGAAGGTCTCCGAGGGCAGCAGGTCCTTGGGGCTAACCTTGTCGCTCAGCACCAGGCCCGGATAGAGCGGCGCCAGCAAGGGCCGGATCATGGTGCCGATGCCGCCGGCTGCGCCGGTGAAGACGATGCGCCGCTCGCTAGCGTCGGCCATGTTTTTCTCCTTCTGCCCAGTTTGCGACAGCGCTCGAGCGAGCGCGTGAGATGCTCGCGCATGGCGCGCCGCGCCTCGGCAGGGTCCTGGTCGGAAATGCCGGTCACGATGCGCGCATGCTCGTGCTGGATGGGTTCGAGATAAGCCCGCCGCTTGGCCGGCGTGTCAATCGAAAGCCGCACGCTCTGGCGTGGAATGACATGGCTGCCGAGAAGGCCAGGAAGCGACCGACCTGTTCCAGGGCAAGTTCCGAGGGTAAAAGGCCGGCATGTCCGGCCACATCCGTCGTGCCCGCCCCGAGGAGCGCCCGCGCATCACCGAGATCCGTCTCGCCGTGCGTGAGAACCAGCTGCTCGATCCGTCGCGGGTGACCGACGCCGACTATCACTGGTTCGCCGAGACCCCCGGCATCTGGGTGTGGGAGGAGGACGGTCGCATCCTCGGCTTCTCCGCCGCCGACACGCGCGACGGTACCATCTGGGCGCTGTTCATCGATCCCGATCACGAGGGCCGCGGCATCGGCCGGGCCCTGCTGGCCAAAGCCTGCGACGTGCTGCGCCAGGCGGGGCATCGCGCCGCCACGCTCGGCACCGAGCCCGGCTCGCGCGCCGACCGCTTCTATCGCCAGGCCGGCTGGATAGCCCTGCACATCGACAAGCGCGGCGAGCAGATCCTGCGGCTAGACCTCTGAGGCGAGCTCAAGCATCAGGTTGGTCAGCACCTGCGCGCCGGCCACGAGGTCGGCCGCTTCGGTGTGCTCCTTGACGTTGTGGCTGAGGCCCGCCACCGACGGCACGAAGATCATCGCCGTCGGGCAGATGCGCTGCATCATCTGCGCGTCGTGACCCGCGCCCGACGGCATGCGCCGCGTCGTGAGGTTGAGCGCCCCGGCATGACGCTCGACGCGATCGACCAGAGCCGCATCGAAGATCACCGGCTCGAAGCGCGCCAGAACCTTGGCTTCGACCTCGACACGCTCGGCCGCGGCGACCTCGGCGATGTGGCCGGCGACGCTCGCCTCGGCCTGCTTGAGCTTGTCCTCGTCGGTGTTGCGCAGGTCGACGGTGAACACGGCACGGTTGGGGACGACGTTGATCAGATTGGGCCTGAGCGACAGCGCGCCGACGGTGCCGACCTGGTCGCCGCCCATGTCGCGCACCATCCCGCGCACGAACACGTTGACCGAGGCGGCTAGATAGCCCGCGTCGCGCCTGAGCCGCATCGGCGTCGTGCCGGCATGGTTGGACACGCCGGTCACGGTGTACTCGGTCCACGAGATGCCCTGCACGCTCTCGACCACGCCCACCTGCACCTTCTCCTCGTCGAGGATCGGGCCCTGCTCGATATGCAGCTCGACGAAGGCATGTGGTCTCAGCGCACCCGGCCTGGCGGCGCCGAGATAGCCGATGCGGCGCAACTCGTCGCCGACCGCGACGCCGTCCTTGTCGACGGCGGCATAGGCCTCGTTCAGCCCCAGCCCGCCGGCGTAGACCAGGCTGCCCATCATGTCGGGCTGGAAGCGCGCGCCCTCCTCGTTGGTGAAGAAGGCGACGGCGATCGGCCGGCGCGTCGTGATCTTCGCCTCGTTCAGCGCGCGCACGACTTCGAGGCCGGCCAGCACGCCGTAATTGCCGTCATAGCGGCCACCGGTACGTACCGTGTCGATGTGGCTGCCGGTCATGACCGGCGCCAGGTTCTCAGTGCCGGCACGAACACCGATCACGTTGCCGATGGCGTCGATGTCCACGTCGAGTCCGGCCGCCTTCATCCAGCCCACGACGAGATCGCGCCCGGCCTTGTCCTCGTCGCTGAGCGCCAGCCGCGCGCAGCCGCCGCCGTCGATGGCGCCGATGCCGGCCAGTTCGTCGAGCGCGCCCAGCAGCCGCTTTTCATCGATAAGCAACATGATTTCCCCAATGATGCCAGGACCTTAGACTTGTGTACCGAGGGGCGCAAAATATCACGCTGGGGTGATCCGGATTGCCTTGCAACGCCGCAGGTCGAGCGTCACTTACTAGGCTTCCATGAAGCGTTTGCTCGTCCTTCTCCTGGCACTGCTTGCAGCGGCCCCCGCCCTCGCACAATCGCCCTCGTCCGCTGTGGTGCAGACTGAGAACGTGCGCGCCGAGCTTCTGGCCGACGTTTCCGCGGTCAAGCCGGGCGAGCCGTTCTGGGTCGGCCTGCGCCAGACCATCCGGCCGAAATGGCACACCTACTGGAAGAATCCCGGCGATTCGGGCCTGCCCATCGAGATCAACTGGAAGCTGCCGGACGGCGCCAAGGCCGATCCCATCGTCTGGCCGCGGCCCCATCTCTTCGACCTGAGCGGCGTCATCAACTACGGCTTCAAGGACGAGGCCACGCTGCTGGTGCGCATCACGCCGCCGGCCAATCTTTCCGGCGACTTCAAGCTCGCCGCCGAAGCCAACTGGCTGGTGTGCGAGGACGTCTGCATCCCCGAGGACGCCAAGTTCGAGCTCACGCTTCCAATGACGGCAACCGGCGCCCCGGCACCACCCGCCACCCGCGCGATCTTCGACAAGGCGCGCCAGCAGGTGCCAATGCCGAGCCCGTGGCAGGCGCGCTACGGCGTCGCCAAGTCGGGCGATCCGACGCTGATCGTCGAAGCCAAGGGTCTCAAGGCCGACACCATCCGCGACGTCTATTTCTTCCCGGCCGACTGGGGACCGGTCGCCGCCATGGCCAAGCAAACGGCCGGCATCGGCGCCGAGGGCATCCGCATTCCGCTGAAGCGCGGCGACGCCAAGGTAGCGCTGCCCGCCGATCTTTCGGGCACGCTGACGCTCACCGAGAAGACGGCTGACGGGGAAGTCCAGCAGGCCTTCGACATAACGGCCAAGCTCGATCCCGGCTTCGTGCCGACCGCGTCGTTGGCCGCGGGCGGCGAGCGGCTCTCGCTGGTCGAAGCGCTGCTGTTTGCCTTGCTGGGCGGGCTGATCCTGAACCTGATGCCCTGCGTGTTCCCGGTGCTCGCCATGAAGGCCGCGTCCTTTGCGCGCCTGGCCGGCCATGAGAAGAGCGCCATGCGGCGCGACGGCGCCGCCTACACGCTGGGCGTACTGGTCTCGTTCGCCGCCATGGCCGCGATCGTCGTCGGCATCCGCGCCAGCGTCGGCGACGTGAGCTGGGGCTTCCAGTTCCAGTCGCCGGTGTTCTCGCTGCTGATCGCCTACCTGTTCTTCGTCGTCGGGCTGAACCTGTCCGGCGTCTTCGAATTCTCCAGCCGCTTCGCCGGCGTTGGCCAAGGCCTCGCCGCGCGCGGCGGCGCGGCCGGCAGCTTCTTCACCGGCGTGCTGGCCGTGATCGTGGCCACCCCCTGCACCGCGCCGTTCATGGCGGCCGCTTTGGGCTTTGCGCTCAGCCAGCCCGCGCCGCAGACCGTGGCCGTGCTGCTGGCGCTGGGCCTTGGTCTCGCATTGCCGTACCTCGTGCTGTCGATCACGCCCGCGCTGCAGCGCCTGATGCCGCGGCCCGGCCCGTGGATGGACCGGCTGCGCCAGTTCCTCGCCTTCCCGATGTACGCCTCGGCCGTATGGATGATCTGGGTGCTCACGCAACAGACAGGCGCCGACGGCGTGATCTATGCGCTGGGCGGCATGATCCTGATCGCCTTCGCGATCTGGCTCCTGAAGCTCGGCAGCGGCGCGTCGGCCGCGACCTGGGTGCGCCGCGGGCTGGCCGCCGTCGCCGTGCTGCTGGCCTTCGCCGCGGCGCTCAAGCTCGAAGACGGTTCGGCCACGGCGGCATCGGCCTCCGGCGGACCGGCGGTCGGCGTGAACTTCAACGGCTGGGAGCGCTTCTCTCGCGCGCGCATGAACGAAGCCGTCGCCGCGGGCAAGCCGGTGTTCGTCGATTTCACGGCGGCATGGTGCATTACCTGCCTGGTCAACGAACGTGTCGCGCTCGAAACGCAGGCCGTCCGCAACGGCTTTGAACAGGCCGGAGTCGTGAAACTCAAGGGTGACTGGACCAACCGCGATCCCGAGATCACATCTTTGTTGAAGGAAATGGGTCGCGCCGGTGTTCCCCTTTATCTTTTCTGGGTCCCCGGCGCCGCGCAGCCCAAGATCCTGCCACAGGTGCTTACCGAGTCCTTGATTCTGTCCGAACTCGCCGCGCTGCCGCAATCGAAGCATTAGGCTCAAGCGCTAGGAGGCAACATGTCCCATCTCGTCGTCGCCCGTCGTTCGCTGCTGCTGGGCAGTGCCGCCGTCGCCCTGATGCCGGCGGTGGCCTTTGCCAATGGTCCCGATATCGGCAAGCCCGCGCCGCCGTTCACCGCCGTCGACAGCAACGGCAAGACCTGGTCGCTTGGCGACCTCAAGGGAAAGGTCGTGGTGATCGAGACGACCAACGACGGCTGCCCCTATGTCGCCAAGCACTACAACGCCAGGAACATGCAGGATCAGCAGCGCGAAGCCGCGGCCAAGGGCGTCGTATGGCTGACCTCGGCCTCTTCGGCAAAGGGCGAGCAGGGCTACGTCACGGCGGCGGAAGCCAACCGGCTCACCTCGAGCCGCGACGCCGCGCCGGCTGCCGTGCTGCTCGACCCGCAGAGCAAGATCGCCCGCGCCTACGGCGCCACGGTGACGCCGCACATGTACATCATCGATGCCAACGGCGTGCTGGTCTACAAGGGCGGCATCGATTCGATCCCGTCGTCCAATGTGGCCGACATCCCCAAGGCCAAGCAGTATGTGCGCGTTGCCCTGGGCGAGGTTCTGGCCGGCAAGCCGGTGACCGATTCTTCGACGCGCGCCTACGGGTGCACGCTGAAGTACCCGCGCACTTCGTCGTGATCGTGTCGCCATGCCGCACGACGGCTGGCATCCGCATGATCACGGACGCGGGCACCCTCACCACCCTTGGCCCCATCATCGTTGGCATGGGCCGCCGACACGGCGGCTCGTGCTGGCGGCGGCAACCTTCCTGCCGTTCGGCGGCGCCAGCGCACAGAGCGCGGACGCCCAGCAGCGCATCGCCGACCGGGCCATTCGTTTCCTCGGCCTGCTCGACGACCGCCAGCGCCGGCAGGCCCTGATCGCCTTCGACTCGGCCAACCGGCTCGACTGGCACTACATCCCGCGCAGCCGCTCGGGCCTCAGCCTGGGCGAGATGAATGCCGCACAGGCCGACGCGGCGCGCGCCCTGTTTTCTGCCGTGCTCAACGAGCAAGGGCTGAAACTTCTCGACGGCGTTCGCCTGCTCGAAGGCGTGCTGCGCGAGCAGCAAGGGAGCTGGCGCGATCCCGGCCGCTACTACCTGTCGGTGTTCGGCACGCCCGACCGCCTCCCCTGGGGCTGGCGGTTCGAGGGCCATCACCTGTCGGTGAACGTGGCGCTGCCCGCACCCGGCCATGTCGCCGTGACGCCGTTCTTCGTCGGCGCCCATCCCGCGACGGTGCGCGACGGGCCGAGCAGAGGTTTCAGGTTGCTCGGCAGTGCCGAGGATCTGGCGCGCCAGATCATGACCGGCCTCGACGACTCGCAGCGACGCACCGCATTGATCGCCAACCGCTCGTTCGGCGAGATCGTCGCGAGCCCCCAGCGAGAGCAGGATCTCGGCCAGCCGCGCGGGCTGGAGCTTTCAGCGATGGACGGCCCCACGCGCCAGCGCGTCGAGGCGCTGATGGACACGTTCCTCGCGACGCTGACGCCCGATCTCGTGGCCAGCCAGAGGCAGCGCGTGATGCAGCAGGGCCTCGACCGCTTCCGCTTCGCCTGGGCCGGCTCGCTCACCCCGGGCGAGGCCTACTATTTCCGTGTCCACGGGCCGGCAACGCTGATCGAGCACGACAACACCCAGAACGCCGCCAACCACGTCCATTCGGTGTGGCGCGATCTCGCCGCCGACTTCGGGCACGACGCGCTGGCCGAGCACTATCGCCGCGAGCCGCACCGCTGATGATTCTCACACTGGACCGTCTTCAGCACCGCGTCAGCGTTCGAAGACCAGGCAGGTGGTCGTGGCGTGCGCCAGCAGCTTGCCGTTGCGATCGGTCAGCCGGCCTTCGGCCGAACCGACGCGGCGCCCCATGCTCAGCACCACGCCCTCGCCGCGCACCACGCCGGTCTCGGGCGTGATCGGACGCACGAACGCGATCTTGAACTCCAGCGTCGTCGAGCCGACGCCCGCGCCGGTCAGGGTGCGCACCGCGAGCCCCATGCAGCTGTCGAGCAAAGTCGCCGCCAGGCCGCCATGCACGGTGCCCTCGGGGTTGAGCTGCTCGGCGGTCGGCACCGCCGTCACCACGACGCGACCTTCCGACGCCTCGACGATGTCGTAGCCCAGGGTCCGCGCCATGGTGTTGAGCGGCATGGTGCCGTCGACCAGGCCGCGCACGAATTCGAGGCCGGCCTTGGCGCGCTCCTCGGGAGTCGCGGTACCGTAACGCTTGCCGCCACCGACGGTCATCTCAGGTGTCGGCGAAACGCTTGCCGGTCTGGGAATCGAACAGGTGCAGATGGCCGGGTTCGGCCTTGAAGCGGCGCAGCTCGCCCGGCCGGGCAATGACATGGCCGCCCTGGCGCACCGTCACCAGCTCACGCGCCGCGCCGAAGCGACCATGCAGCAGCGTGTCGGCGCCCAGCGGCTCGGCCAGCTCCACTTCGAACTGCAATGGCCCATCCGTGGTCGGATGCAGATGCTCGGGCCGCACGCCCAGCGCCACTGCCGTGCCGGCCGGCGCCGATGTCGGTCGCGCCAGCGGCATGCTTATCGCACTGCCGGCGTCGGTGCCGGCAAGATCGACCGACTTGCGGTCCTGGCCGACCTTTGCGGCCAGGAAGTTCATCGCCGGCGAGCCGATGAAGCCCGCCACGAAGACCGAGGCCGGCCGGTCGTAGACATCCATCGGCGTACCGATCTGGTCGGCCACGCCGGAGTTCATGACGATCAGCCGGTCGGCCAGCGTCATGGCCTCGACCTGGTCGTGCGTGACGTAGATCGAGGTGACGCCGAGCTCGCGCTGCAGCCGCTTGATCTCGAGCCGCATCTGCACGCGCAGCTTGGCGTCGAGATTCGAAAGCGGCTCGTCGAACAGGAATACCGCGGGCTCGCGCACGATCGCGCGGCCCATGGCGACGCGCTGCCGCTGCCCGCCCGAGAGCTGGCGCGGCAGGCGCTGCAGGAACGTTCCCAGCTCGAGGATCTTGGCCGCCTTCTGCACGCGACGCTCGATCTCGTCCTTGGCCATCCCCTTGATCTTCAGCCCGTAAGCCATGTTCTGGTACACGCTCATGTGCGGATAGAGCGCGTAGTTCTGGAACACCATGGCGATGTCCCGGTCCTTGGGCTCGAGGTTGTTGACCACGCGGTCGCCGATCGCCACCTCGCCGCCGGTGATGCGCTCCAGCCCGGCCACCATGCGCAGCAGCGTGGACTTGCCGCAGCCCGAGGGACCGACGATGACGATGAACTCGCCGTCGGCGATCTCCATGTCGATGCCGTGGATGACCTCGATCTTGTTGTCGTAGGTCTTCTTGACGCCGCGCAGATGGACTTGCGCCATCCTGTTTCTCCGTCTCGCCTACTTCTCGGTTTCAACCAGGCCGCGCACGAACTGGCGCTGCATGAACACCACGACCAGGACCGGCGGCAGCATGGCGAGCACCGCCATGGCCGTCAGCAGGTTCCAGCTCGGCACCGCATCGACGACGTTGGCCTGGCGCGAAACGCCCATCACCACCGTGTAGAAGCTCTCCTTGGTCGTGATCAGCAACGGCCACAGATACTGGTTCCAGCCGTAGATGAACTGGATCACGAACAGGGCGGCGATCGACGTGCGGCTCATCGGCAACAGGATGTCCCAGAAGAAGCGCATCGGCGAGGCGCCGTCGACACGCGCCGCCTCGGTGAGCTCGTCGGGGACGCTGAGGAAGAACTGGCGGAACAGGAAGGTGGCGGTCGCCGACGCGATCAGCGGGACGATCAGGCCGGGGTAGGAATCGAGCATGCCGAGCCCCGCCACCACGCCGTAGGTCGGCACGATGCGCACTTCCACCGGCAGCATCAGGGTGACGAAGATCGCCCAGAAGAAAATCATGCGGAACGGGAAGCGGAAATAGACGATGGCGAAGGCGGCGATGATTGAGATCGCGATCTTGCCGATCGCCACGCCCAGCGCCATGACCATGCTGTTGGTCATGGTGACGTAGAGCGGCACCGTCCCGGGACGGTTCTTGTAGCCTTCGACCAGGACCGTCCAGTAGTTCTCGAACAGGTACGATCCCGGCCAGACCGGCACCGGCGAACGCAGCATGGTTTCCTGGTCGTGGGTCGAGGCGACGAACGTCATCCACACCGGGAAGGCGATGATCAGGATGCCGACGATCACCGTGAAATGGCTGAGGAACGTCAGGAAGGGACGGTTCTCGACCATCAGTAATGCACCCGCCGCTCGATGAAGCGGAACTGCACGAAGGTGAGCGCGATCACCACGATCATCAGGATGACCGACTGCGCCGACGAGCCGCCGAGATCCTGTCCGCGAAAGCCGTCGTTGTAGACCTTCCACA
>JAEZHS010000512.1 GCA_023436825.1 Pseudomonadota bacterium
TGGGCTGCAGCTTCAGCGCCTCGTTGCAGTCGGCGATCGCCCTGGCATAGTCCTGGCCCAGCATGGCGCGTGACAGGCAACGGTTGTTGTAGGCGGCGGTGATCCTGGGATCGAGCTTCAGCACGTCGTCGTAGTCGGCGATCGCCTTGTCGTACTGGCGCAGGCCGAAATGGGCGACGCCGCGATTGAGATAGAACATGGCCTCGCGCGGCCTCAGCTTGATCGCCAGGTCGAGATCCGCCACCGCCTTGGCGTACTCGCCGAGCGAATTGTAGAGCACGGCCTGGTTGCCGTAGACGCGCGCATTCTTGGGATCGAGCTTGATCGCCTGGCCGTAATCGCCGATGGCGCGGTCGGGCTCGCCCTGGAAGGCCAGGATCTGTGCGCGATAGAAGTAGGCGGTGGCGCTGGTCGGCGCGAGCTTGATCGCCTCGTCGATGTCGGCCATGGCGCGCGCGTACTCGCGCTTCAGGGCATAGGCGAAGGCGCGGTGAATGTAGGCGTTGACGTTGTCGGGGCTGAGCTGCAGCGCCGAGTCGAAGTCGGCCAGCGCCTGGTCGATCTTGTCGACATAGGTCAGCGCCATGCCGCGGTTGATGAAGGCGATCGGATCCTTCGGGTCGATCTTGATCGCCTCGGTGTAGTCGGCGATGGCGTGCTGGAAGTCGTCGACCGCGTGATAGGCCGTGCCGCGCTCGAAGTACGCGAAGGCCAGGCCGGGCGCCAGCTTGATGGCCTCGTCGAGATCGCTCACCGCCTGCTTGAGGTCGCCTTTCTTCAGGTTGGCGGCTCCGCGCCCCAGGTAGGCCCGCGGCTCCTTGGGATTGATCCGCATGGTCATGTTGAAGTCGTTGAGCGCGGCCTCGTAGTCCTGCTTGTCGATCAGCGCCATGCCGCGCTGGTAGTAGGCGTGGCCCACCTGGTCGGCTGTCTTGGCGAGTTCAGGGTCCTTGCCGCGCTCGGCCTGGTTGACGAGACGCAGGAGGTCCGAGGTCTGCACGCCTTGGCGGATCGCCTCGCTGAAATCGGCGAGTGCGGCGTCGGTTTCTCCGCGCTGGCGCAAGGTGATGCCGCGGTTGATCAGCGCGTTCACTTCCTTCGGGTTGAGCTCCAACGCTTTGGTGAAGTCGTTGATCGCCGCCTCGTACTGTCCCTTCTTGGTGTAGTAGAGGATGCCGCGGTTGACGTAGGGCGTCGGATCCTTCGGCGTGAGCTTGATCGCCTCGCTGTAGTCCTCCAGCGCCTTGTCCGATTCACCGATGCGATGATAGGCGATGCCGCGCTGAAGATGAGCGAAGGCCTGTCCCGGCGACAGCCGGATCGACTCGCTGAAGTCGGCGATCGCCTTGTGCAGCTCGTCCTTGGCCAGGTAGGCGGCGCCGCGGCCGACATAGCCCGAGGCGTCGACGGGATTGAGGCGGATGGTCTCGCTGAAATCGGCGATGGCCTTGTCGTACTGTAGCTTGTCGTAATAGGCGAGCCCGCGCTGGAAGTGGATGAAGGCCGCCTGCAGCGCGAGGTTGTTCTGATCCTGGTGCCGCGTCGAGAGCTGGCTGGTGATGGCGTCGGGGACCAGGCCCTGCCGGATCGGCTCGATCTTCGGCGGCAGGCACTTGATGCCGTCGGTGAAATCGGTGATCGCCCTGTCGATGTCGCCCTTGCGCTTGTAGACGATGCCGCGGTTGGCCCAGGCGGAGACCTCGCACGGTTTGATCTTGAGCGCCGCCGTCAGGTCGGCGATGGCGCCCTCGTTGTTGTCCTTCCGGAGATAGAGCACGACGCCGCGGTTGATCAACGGATAGGTCTCGCGCGGCGCCAGACGGATGGCGTCGCTGTAGTCCAGGATGGCGCGGTCGGCCTCGCCGATCGTCTGATAGATGACGCCGCGCTGGGTGTAGTAGTAGGGATTCAGCGGCGAGCCGAGGATCAGCTCGTTGTAGAGACGGATCGCAGACTTGTAGTCGTCCTTCGACCGCACGTCGCTGCCCGGCCCGCTTTCCGACAGTCCGCGATTGAGATAGGCGAGCGCCAGGTCGCCGGGGGCGAGCTTGCCGTCCTTGATCGCCTCGCCGCATGCGGCGACCTTCGTCTGTGCGTTCGCGCCGGTAAGCCCCTTGCAGACATCGAAGGGGTTCGGCTCGGCCGCCTTGGCTTGCGGTTGGGCCTGCGGCTGCGCCGGCTTCTGTTGGCCGACTGCGGGCACGGACGCGCATACGCCGACCCAACCGATGGCGCCTGCGCAAGCAACCGCCCGCACGACCCTACCCAAGCAACCCCGCATCGCCTTCCTCGCACCTGCCCCGCGTGCCGGCTCCCACAGCCGTTCCGCAGTACGGCGTCAAAGTGACAAGATTTTACGGCTTTTCAAGCGACGCGAAGGCGCAAGGCGCCGTTTTCCGCGAAAGCCGTCGACGGCGTGAATCCTGTTTGGCACTTTCACGCGTCCTAAAGGGAGGAAACAAAGTGAAAAGTGCAAAGAGTTGTGTAAGCCGGCGCGCCGTACTTGCCGGATTGGGCGGCGCGCTGGCGGCGCCTGCCGTCGTGTCGGCCCAGGGGACCTATCCCAACAAGACGGTGCGCTACATCAATCCGTTCCCGGCCGGCGGTGCAACCGACACTCTGTCCCGCATCTTCTGCGCCAAGATGGCGGAGATCAGCGGCCAGCAGTGGGTCGTCGAGAACAAGGGCGGCTCGGGCGGCAATGTCGGCATGGATGCGTTGGCCCAGTCGCCGGCCGATGGGTACACGCTGGGACTGGGCGGCATCGCCAGCCACGCGATCGCTCCCAGCCTGTACGCGAAGTTGCCCTTCAAGGTGCCGGACGACTTCACATTCGTCTCGACGATCTGGCAGCTGCCCAACATGCTGGTCGTCAACCTCGACCTGCCGGCGAAGAGCGTGGCGGAGCTGATCGCGCTCCTCAAGGCGAACCCGGGCAAGTATTCCTATGCCTCGGCCGGCAACGGCACGACGCTGCATCTGTCGGGCGAGCTCTTCAAGGTGATGGCCAAGGTCGACATGGTGCACGTGCCCTATCGCGGCCCGGCGCCGGCGATGCAGGACCTGCTGGCCGGTCAGGTCAACATGATCTTCGACAACATTCCTGGCGCGCTTGCCCAGTTGCGGGCGGGCAAGGTGCGTGCCCTTGGCGTCACGTCGAAGGAGCGCACCCCGGTGGTGCCCGACGTGCCGGCGATCTCCGAGACCCTGCCGGGCTTCGACATCAATTCGTGGACCACCCTCACCGGACCGGCCAAGCTGCCGCCCGATGTCGTCGCGCGGCTGTCGGAGCTGTCGAAAAAGGCCCTCGAGAGCGAAGACATCAAGGCCAAGTTCATCGACCTCGCAGCGACGGCGATCTGGCGCTCGCCCGCCGATACGCTGGCGTATCGCAACTCGGAGGAAGCGCGGCTCGCGCCGATCATCAAGGCGTCGGGCGCGCGGGTCGATTAGACGAACGCCATTACTTTCGATTGGAGCAGGGCGAATATTTTCCGGATTTC
The DNA here is from genome assembly GCA_023436825.1 of Pseudomonadota bacterium. Next base: position 3,504 of record JAEZHS010000512.1, read on the forward strand.
CGCCGGTCGAGCAAAAAGAATAGGCTCGGCGGCATGAACACACCGACAGCCGCCCCGCTCACCACCGCCCAAGCCGTCGTGTCGATGCTCGAAGTGAACGGCATCGACACGATCTTCTGTCTGCCCGGCGTGCAGAACGATCCGTTCTTCGACGCCCTGTACGACCGCACTAACGCCATCAGGCCGATCCATGCGCGCCACGAGCAGGCCTGCGCCTACATGGCGCTCGGCTACGCCATGGCGACAGGATCGCCGTCGGCCTACGTCGTCGTCCCGGGGCCGGGCTTCCTCAACACCACGGCGGCGCTCTCGACGGCGTACGCGGCGAACGCGCCGGTGCTGGCGCTGACTGGCCAGATCCAGCAGGCAATGATCGGCCGCAATCTCGGCCTGCTGCACGAGCTGCCCGACCAGCTCGCGATCATGCGCGGGCTCACCAAGTGGGCCGATCGCATCACCTCGCCGGCCGCCGCGCCCGGCCTGGTCAACGAAGCCTTCCGCCGCCTGCTGTCCGGACGGCGCCGCCCGGTGGCGCTGGAATGCGCGATGGACACCTGGGCGCGCAAGGCGCCGGTCGAGCTGATCGCGACGCCGGCGAAGGCGGACCCCTGCCCTGTCGACGAGGAAGCGGTCGAGCGCGCCGCCAAGCTTCTGGGCAGCGCGCAGAAGCCGATGATCGTGGTCGGCGGCGGCGCGCAGGACGCGGGCGAGTATATCGCGCGCATCGCGGAGATGCTCGACGCGCCGGTCATGACCGGCCGCATGGGCCAGGGCGTGATCGACGGCCGCCATCGTCTCTCTGTCACCATGCCCGCCGGCTACCTGTTCTGGGGCGAGGCCGACGTGGTCCTGGCCGTGGGCACGCGCCTGCAGCCGCAGCAGCAGAACTGGGGGCTCGACGACAAGCTGAAAGTCATCCGCGTCGACATCGACGGCGAGGAACTCGACCGCCAGCGCCGGCCGGAGATCGGCATCATCGGCGACGCCGCGGCGACGATGAAGGCGCTGGCCGATCGGCTCGGCAAGCATGCGGCCAAGCCCAACGGCCGCGCCGAGCATGTGGCCGAGATCAAGGCCCGCGCCAACAAGGCGGTGCGCGACAAGCTCGCGCCGCAGGTCGCCTACCTCGAGGCTATCCGCAAGGCTTTGCCTGAGGACGGCATCCTGGTCGATGAGCTCACGCAGATGGGCTACGTCGCGCGCCTGGCCTGGCCGACCTACAAGCCGCGCACCTTCCTGTCGACCGGCTACCAGGGCACCCTGGGCTGGGGCTACGCTACGTCGCTCGGCGTCAAGGTCGCCAAGCCCGACACGCCGGTCGTGTCGATCAACGGTGACGGCGGGTTCATGTTCACCGCCATGGAGATGGCGACGGCGGCGCAGCATGGCATCGGCGTGGTCGCCGTCGTGTTCAGCGACGGCGCCTACGGCAACGTGAAGCGCATCCAGCAGATGTCGTTCAACAACCGCACGATCGCGAGCGACCTGCGCAATCCCGACTTCATCAAGCTGGGCGAAAGCTTCGGTCTCCACGCCGAGCGCGTGAAATCGCCCGAGGAGCTGAGCACGGCGATCTCGCGCGGTATCGCCCGCGGTGGGCCCGTGCTGATCGACTGCCCGGTCGGCGAGCTGCCAGACCCATGGTCGATCGTGCAGGTGCCGAGGAACCGGCCTGCGAAGGCTTAGCTGGGCGCGCGCCACTCCAGGTCCGCGCTGCGCTACCCACCATAGGTCTTCAGCACGTCCGGATCGGGATCGCGTCCCAGGCCCGGTCCGGTCGGCACCACGAAGCCGCCGTCGACCGGCGTCACAAGCTCACCGTAGAGGCTCGCTTCGAGGTCGAGGTGGTAGCGCTCGATCATGCCGCCCGGCCCGCCGTGCGCGGCCAGCAGATGAAGCGTGGCGAGGAAGCCCGGGCCGAAATACGGCGAGTGCGGCATCAGTGTCACGCCGGCCGCATCGGCGAGGTTGGCGACCTTCAGGAACTCGGTCACGCCACCCACCTTGGTGACGCTGGGCTGGGCGTAGTCGACGGCGCCGGCGGCGAACATGTCGCGGAACTGGAACGAGGTGCAGTTGTTCTCGCCCGCCGCCATGGGCACGCCCGTGCCTTCGCGCAGGCGGGCGATGGCGGCGAAATCCTCGGGCGGGAAGATCGGCTCTTCCAGCCAGTGCAGGTCGTACTGGCGCAGCTTCAGGGTCATGTGCCGTGCCTGCTCGGGCGTCCACGGGCAGTTGGTGTCGACCATGATGGCGACGTCGTCGCCCGCCGCCAGCCGCGCCGCCTTGACCTCGGGTTCCTCGGTCTCGTGCAGCTTGACGTGGCGGTACCCTTCGTCGACAGCCAGCTTGGTGCGCGCCGCGACCTTCTCGGGGTCGCGGTACTTCAACAGGCTGGCATAGGCCGGCAGCTTGTCGCGACCCGCACCGCCCAGCAGCCGATGCAGCGGCAGGTCGGCCGCCTTGCCGGCGATGTCCCACAGCGCGATGTCGAGGCCCGACAGGGCGAAGATCGTGATGCCGTAGCGGCCGAACAGGTGCAGCTTCTGCTGCAGGTCGTAGGACAGCCTGGCGATGTCGCGCGCATCCTGGCCGATCGCGATGGGCGCGATCATGTTGTGCACGGCGGCGCGCACGGCGTCGGTGCAGGCGTAGCAAAAGGCCTCGCCCCAGCCGACGATGCCGCTGTCGGTCTCGACCCGCACCAGCAGGATGTTGTTGGTCGTCCAGGTGCGCAGGCCTTCACCCTTGTGACTGCCGCCGAAAGTGTACGGCACCTTCACCGAATGCGTGTCGATACGCGCGATCTTCACTCGATCCTCCCCTTGCTCTTGATGTCGGCCAGAAGCTTCTCGGCATGCGCCTGGTCGGCCAGCCGCTTGGAGGCGAAACGCGGATCGCCGGCCGGCGCAGTCGCCAGCAGATAGCTCGCGAGGATCGGCGGCAGCGGCGGCGGCTCGGTCTGCTCCTCCGGCATCTCCACCTCGGCCTGCGTGAAGTAGGTGCGGTCGTCGTCGGTCTTGAAGAAATCGACGTCCCAGTGGAAGGGACCGTCGGTCCAGGAGTAGCGCAGTTTCTGCAAGGTCTCGCGGCGTTGCGACCACAGCCGCTCGAAATCGACCGCGCTGATCTCGGTCTCGATCTCGACGACCTGGCCGTCGACCGGCCGCTTGTAGGTGAAGACATGGCGGATCGCGCCACCCTCCTCGACTGAGCGGATGCGCATGCCCGAGACGTCGAGATACGCCTGGCGCAAGAAGCTTCTGGTCACGCCAGGGCGCGCGGCCAGGCGCGGCTCCAGGTCGCCATCGTCCCTCAGGACAAACTTTCGTTCGTTCTCGATCGGCATGCTAGACTCGCCATCATGGCCGCCCAGACCCTCGATGACCTGCCGACCCCCGCCCTCATTCTCGACCGGGCGATCCTGCGCCGCAACCTCAAGCGCATGAGCGACCGCCTGCGTAACGCCGGCGTCATGCTCAGGCCGCATCTCAAGACCGCGAAATCGATCGAGGTCGGCCGCATGGCGGTCGAGGGCCACGACGGGCGCATCACCGTTTCGACCCTGGCCGAGGCGCGCTACTTCGCGGACGGCGGCTTCAAGGACATCCTCTACGGCGTGGGCGTCGTGCCGTCCAAGCTGCCGGCCATCGCCGAGCTGCGCCGCCGCGGCGTCAACCTGCGCGTCGTCACCGACAATGCCGCCGTGGCCAAGGCGATCGCCGATGCGGCCAAGGACGGCGACACCTTCTCGGTCTTCATCGAGGTCGACAGCGGCGGCGGCCGCGCCGGTCTGCCCTGGCCGGAATTGCCCGGCCTTCTGGACATCGCCCGCATCCTGCACGACGCGCCGGGCGTCGAGCTGGCGGGCGTCATGACCCACGCCGGCCACTCCTATCACGAGAGCACGCCCGACGGCATCGCGGCCGTGGCCGAGCAGGAGCGCCGCGCGATCGTCGACGCGGCCGAGAAGCTGCGCGCGGCCGGCATCCCCTGCCCCATCGTCTCAGGCGGCTCGACGCCGACCGCCATGCACAGCCGCGACTTCACCGGCATCACTGAGATGCGGCCCGGCGTCTATGTCTTCAACGATCTCGACCAGGAATACATCGGCTCGTGCGCACCGTCGGATCTCGCCCTGTCGGTGCTGGCCTCGGTGATCGGACACTATCCGCATCGCAACCAGGTGCTGGTCGACGCCGGTGCGCTGGCGCTCTCCAAGGACATCAGCGCCCAGGAGTTCAAGCCGCAGGTCGGCTACGGCACGATCGTCGACGCGCCGGCCAAGGACATGGCGGTCGTCGCCTGCTCGCAGGAACACGGCTTCGTCGGCGCCGAGGAGCCGATCCCTTACGGCAACCTGCCGATCGGCTCGCGCGTGCGCATCCTGCCCAACCATGCCTGCATCACCGCGGCAGCCTACGACCGCTATTACGTCGTCGACAGCGAGCTCGACGGCGGCAAGTCGGTGGTCGACGTCTACGACCGCATCAACGGCTGGTGATCAGAGCGAACTCACCGTGTGGCCGCCATCGACCGTCAGCACGCTGCCGGTCATGAAGCTCCCCGCCTCCGACGACAGCAGCAGCAGCGCGCCGTCGAGATGCTCGGGCTTGCCGATGCGCCGCTGCGGGATGCGGTCGATCAGGCGCTGACCGCCAGGCGTCTTCCAGAAGTCGCTGTTCATCTCGGTCTCGATATAGCCCGGGCAGATCGCATTGACGCGGATGTCGTGGCGCGCCCATTCCATGGCGAGCGCGCGCGTGAGATGGATCAGTCCCGCCTTGGAGGCGTTGTACGGCGCCACCTGCCCGATCGTGCGCAGGCCCAGGATCGAGGCGATGTTCACGATCACACCGGGCCGCTTGCCCATCAGCCAGCGCTTGCCCGCCGCCTGCGCGACCAGCCAGGCGCCGCGCAGGTTGGTGTTGACCACCGCGTCCCAGTCCTCGACCGGCATTTCCAGCGCCGGCTTCACGATCGAGATGCCGGCGTTGTTGACCACGATGTCGATCGGCCCCAATGCCTTTTCTGCCGCGGCAAACGCCGCGGTGATCGAGTCACTCGACTGCACGTCGAGCTCGACGGCGGCAACCTTTGCGCCGGTCGACTGCAATTCCGCCTGTAGAGAGGCCAGCCGATCGGCGCGCCGCGCAGCGATCGCGACCGATGCGCCGGCGGCGGCAAGCGTGCGCGCGAAGTGCACGCCCAGTCCCGACGATGCGCCGGTGACCAGGGCGACTTTGCCCGTTAGGTCGAATCGCTTGGACATCGGACGTGCTCCCTAGTTTGATGCCCCGCCTTATAGGCGAGCGTCGATTTCGGGGAAATCATGGATCTCGGTCTCAAGGGCAAGCGCGTGCTGGTCACCGGCGGCACCAAGAGCATCGGCCGCGCCATCGTCGATGCCTTCCTGGCCGAAGGCGCCGTCGTGGGCTTCTGCGCGCGCGACGCCAAGCTCGTGAAGGAGCGCGAGACGGACTGGCGATCCCGGCAGCACTGCGCCGATGGCACCTCGCTCGACGTCACCGACAACGCGGCGCTGAAGAAATGGATCGACGATTTCGCCGGCAACGGCGGCCTCGACCATTTCGTCGCCAATGTGAGCGCGCTCGGCACCGAAGACACCGAAGCGGGCTGGCGCAAGGCGATCGAGATCGACATCGTCTCGACGGTGAACGCCGTCCATCATGCACGCCCGCATCTGGAGAAGACGGGGCCCGGCGCCACGCTCGCCATCATCGGCACGGTGTCGTTCGTCGAGGTCTCGGGACCGACCTCGCCCTACCGCTCGGTCAAGGGCGCTCTGGTGCCGTTCGCCAAGTCGCTCGCCATCGACATGGCGCCCAGGGGCGTGCGCGCCAACGTTGTGTCGCCCGGCACCATCCTGGAGGACGGCAACACGTGGGGCCGCCAGCGCGACGCCGGCGCCGAGCGCTACAAGCGCATGCTGGCACGCAACCCGTCGGGCCGCATGGGCACGCCGCAGGAGGTCGCCGCATGTGTGGTCTTCCTGGCCGGCCAGCAGGCCTCCTTCGTGAGCGGCACCAACTTCATCGTCGACGGCGCCATGACCGCACGGGTGCAATACTGATCGAGCGGCGAACCCGCTGGGGGCTGATCGGGCTGCTGGTCGCGGCCGGCATGGTGGCCGCGGCCCATGTCGGCAAGGTGCCGCCGTCGATCCCGTCGATCCGCGACGAGCTCGGTGCCAGCCTGGGCCAGGCCGGCTGGCTGCTGTCGCTGGTCAACCTGACGGCGGCTATGGGCGGCATGGCCATCGCGCTGACCGTCGACCGGGTCGGTCATCGCCGCCTGATCGTTCTCGGCACGGCGCTCTGCTTCGTCGCCAGCTTCCTGGGCGCCTTCGCCGGCAGCATCGAGCTCCTGCTCGTCTGGCGCTTCCTCGAGGGGCTGGGCTTTATCGTCGTCACCGTCTCCATTCCCACCCTGGTCCTGCGCGTCACGGATCCCGCCGACCGGCATCGCACCATGACGATCTGGTCCACCTACATGCCGGCCGGCGCGGGCTCGATGATGCTGATCGCCGCCGCCATCCTGCCGGGCACGTCGTGGCGCGCCGTCTGGCTGGTGGCGGCGGCCGCCTCGCTGGTCATGTTGGCGGCGCTGCTGTTGCGGGCGGTGCCACGGCGCGAACTCGATGCGCAGCCGGCGAGCCGCCGGCCGATCCTGCACGAGATAGCCGAGGTGGCGAGCTCGGGCGGGCCGCTCGCCATTGCGGTCTGCTTCGGCGCCTATAACTGCTGCTGGCTCGCCATCGTCGGCTTCCTGCCGACGCTGCAGGTCGAGCGGCTGGGCCTCTCGACCTCGACCGCTGCGGTCGTCACCGCCCTGGTC
>JAEZHS010000514.1 GCA_023436825.1 Pseudomonadota bacterium
GCGAGGCGGAGCGGAGGGACCTGTTTGTTGATACATCGACAAGAACAGGTCCCTCGACTACGCCGCCCTTCGGGCGGCTCCGCTCGGGATGACGGGAAAATCGGTCATATGCGATAGCCCTGCCCGCAAGCGGGGGAGGAGAAGAGAAAGCCTTGGAGATGAAGGCGTCCTAATCCTTTGCGTCGGCCGCGACCTGGACCTTGATCATCTTGTCCTGCGGCGCCGGGACCGAGCCCGACTGGCCCTGGCCGCGCTTGATCTTGTCGACGAACTCCATGCCCTTGGTGACCTTGCCCCACACCGTGTACTGGCCGTCGAGGAAGTTCGAATCCTTGAACACGATGAAGAACTGGCTGCGCGCGCTGTTGGGATCGTTGGTGCGCGCCATCGACACGGCGCCGCGCACATGCGGCTCCTTGGAGAACTCGGCCTTCAGGGTCTCGCCCATGCCGCCCGAGCCGGTGCCGCTCGGATCGCCGGTCTGGGCCATGAAGCCCTCGATCACGCGATGGAACACGACGCCGTCGTACTTGCCCTCGCGCGCCAGCTTCTTGATCTGCGCCACGTGGTTGGGCGCGAGATCCGGACGCATCTCGATGACCACGCGGCCGTCCTTGAGGTCGATATAGAGCGTGTTTTCCTTGTCCATGGCGGCGGTCGCTCCTGCGAACATTAAAGAGATGGCGACGAATAACGGCGTCAGTGCCAGACGCATCATGGGACCCTCACTCTCACCATGCCGATAGGGTCGGCGCGCGACCATACTGGCGGGACCCGGAAAGACAAGCCTCAACTCGGCCACCAATCGGCGCGATCAGGGATGTGCATCGTTTCCCGTGGAGTTCCTGCAACCGGCGTCTAAAGTGCAGGAATAGTAGGAAATCATTGATAAATCGGATTGTCGGATGACCGCCATGGACGGCGGAGAGCGGCTCGACGAGGGCCCGGCCGCCCTGGACTCCATGCTCGAACGGCCGCCTGCCGACCGCCGGACGCGTCCGCTGGAGCAGATTTTTCCTCTGCGCGGCGATGCCGGACGCGCACGCCTGATGCAGGAGACCTGGCGCGCGTTCGCGGACGGGATGAAGGGCAGGGTGGCGGCGGCCTTCGACGGCGGCGGTTCGCCGCCGGAAATCGCCTACGCCATCGGCGAGCTCGTCCACAACTACTTCCGCACGCGCGGGGTGACGCTCACGAGCTATGAGCTGCGTCGCCTGGTCGCCGAACTGCTCGCTCAGCGCCAGCGCGAACGTCGCCTGCCGGCGAGCGGTCCGCTCGTGCAGTTTGCCCGCGAGCCCTCGACCGGGACGGCATCGTGGACCGGCGCCGATCCTGCGGCGCCCCCGCCGGTCGGCGATGCCGTGTTCGCAGGGCCGCCGTCGCCTCTCGTGACGGTGACGCCGCGTGAGATGGCCGACATCGTGGCCAAGGTTCGCGGCAGGCTTGTCGGCGACGCCTTCAGCTTGCCGCGCAAGGTCGTGGTCGATGTCATTGCATCTGTGCTCGACGATGCGGCGCCCGAGGAGCGCGATCGGCTCATGCGACTGGCTCTGGGCGAGCTCTGTGGCCTGGGGCCGATAGAGCGGCTGTGGGCGGATCGTTCGATCGGGGCCGTGTTCGTGAACGGGCCGGACGCCCTCCACGTCGAGCGCGCGGGCGTCATCGAAGCGTCGCAGGAAAGGTTTCGCGACCGAGCCCATCTCGAGGAGATCATCCGCCGCCTCGCGAAGCCGGGGCCGTCGCCAGCCGTTGCCATCAGGCTGCGTGACGGCAGCGAGGGCGTGGTGCTGTTTCCGCCGGCGGCGCCGGCGGGGCCCGTCCTGGCGCTGCGGCGCGGCGAGCCCGGCGCCGCGACCCTCGAGCGACTGGTCTCCGCCGGGCGACTCGACCGGCGGATGGCCGACCTGTTGCGCATCGCCATCCGCAGCCGCCTCAACGTGCTGGTGGTCGGGCCTGAAAGGACGGGCAAGACGGCCTTGTTGGCGGCTCTGGCGCGCGATCGTGGCGACGCGCGGGTCGTCACTGTGGCGCCGCACCGCGAATTCCGCTGGCAATCGGCAGTGAAAGTCGAGCTGGTCGCTTCGCCGCAGGTCTCCTTGGCGACGCTGCTGGCGGCCGGCCTGCAATTGCGCCCCGAGCTGCTGGTCGTCGATTCACTGCAGCCGTCCGATGCGGCGGCGCTGGGCAAGCTACTGTCGGGGAAAGCGTGCGGCATCGTCGCCGCCGGCGAGCCGCAGGCCGTAGCGGGCGTGCCGCGCCAATCTGTCGATCTCCTGGTGAGAGTCGGTCGCCTGCACGGGTTGTCCGTCGTGACGTCCATGGAGGACGCCACTGGCGTCAGGCTCTTCGCCTATCAGAAGGATGGGCTCCAGCGTCGGGTGAGCATGCCGTCATTCGCCCGCACCGTGCACGAGGCCGGCTATGGCGAGGCTCTTGCCAGCGTGTTTCATTAACGAGTGCGACCGGCCGCCACATACCGATCAAGGCCGAAAACCCGTTACGTCTCAGGCCTATATCTGGTACTAACCGCTTTGAAATGCGGGGAATTTTGCGGGTCGGAACCCTCCAGAGAGAGCGGCCTGCTGAAGGGACGATTGCATGAGCGGCAAGCGCGTTTTGGGCATTCTCGGGATGGTGGTGAGCGTCGCGCTTGGGTTCGCGGGTAGCGCCCTGGCGCAGCCGGTCATCGGCGTGCCGCACGATTGGCAGACGAACTTCCCGCCGGCCTTCACGCCGGTGATGGACAAGGTCGAATCGCTGAACAACCTTCTGCTGGTCATCATCACGCTGATCTGCGTGTTCGTGCTGGTCCTGCTGGTCTACGCGGTGTGGCGCTTCCACGTGTCGCGCAATCCGGTGGCGACGACGACCACCCATAACACCGTGCTCGAGATCGCCTGGACGGTCGTGCCCATCCTCATCCTGGTGGTCATCGCGATTCCGTCGTTCCGGCTGCTCTACTACAGCGACAAGGCGATCGACGCCGCCTTCACCATCAAGGTGACCGGCAACCAGTGGTACTGGACCTACAACTACCCCGACCTGGGCGACTTCACGGTCGAGAGCCGCATCCTGCCCGAGGCCGACCGCATCAAGCAGAAGCCGCAGGTGCCGCGCCTGCTGGCGGTCGACGAGGAGATGGTGGTCCCGGTGGGCACCACAGTCCGCCTCATCGGCACCGCCGTCGGCAACTCGATGCACGGCTGGACCGTTCCCGGTTTCGGCATCAAGAAGACGGTGATCCCCGGACGCCTCAACGAGGGTTGGATCAACGTCACGAAGGAAGGCTACTACTTCGGCCAGTGCTCGCAGATCTGTGGCGACAATCACAGCTACATGCCGATCGCGGTGCGCGTGGTCTCCAAGGACGTTTTCGACAAATGGGTGGAGCAGAAGAAGAAGGCGGCGGGTCTCGCCCCCCCGACTGACTTCGCTTCAGCCACCACTCCCGCCAACCGCTAAGCGCATCGCCGCAGGAGACATAGAAATGGCCACCGCGCACGGCGCCACCCACGATCCCAACGCTCACGGGCACGCCCACGACGACCATCATACGCCGACGGGCATCAAGCGCTGGCTGTTCAGCACCAACCACAAGGACATCGGCACGATGTACCTTGTGTTCTCGATCTTCGCCGCGCTGATCGGCGCCACCTTCTCGGTGGTCATGCGTCTCGAGCTGCTGCAGCCCGGCGTCCAGTACTTCAATGGCCCGGACGGCACGCCGAACGGCCATCTGTGGAATACCGTCGTCACGGCGCACGGCCTGATCATGGTGTTCTTCGTCGTCATGCCGGCGCTGATCGGCGGGTTCGGCAACTGGTTCGTGCCGCTGATGATCGGCGCGCCCGACATGGCCTTCCCGCGCATGAACAACATCAGCTTCTGGCTG
>JAEZHS010000518.1 GCA_023436825.1 Pseudomonadota bacterium
CCGCCGTCTCGGCGAACAAGGCGAGCTTGTCCATGTCCTCCTCGACCACCGGCGAGAGCGCGAGATCCATGTACTCGTGGCGCTTGGGATCGTGCAGGACCTTCTGGCCGATGCGCCAGCCCTGCCAGGCGAGCTTGGCGTAGATCTTGAGCTTCTTCCAGGTCTCGCGCGCCAGCTTGTAGTGGAACACGCCGATCGGCTCGATGGGCATGCCGTAGCGGCGGTCGCGCCGGTACTTCATGCGCACGATCCCGCCTTCCAGCGGATGGATGTTCTCGGCCTCGAACATGATCTTGAACATTGTCATGAACTGGGCCGGCTCGGCCGGGTTGCGGCCGGGAATGGCGCCGTGGCGGCGCGCCACCGTCTCGATGTGCTCGGGCGTGTAGTAGGCCCGCCAGGCGTCGCGATAGGTCTGCTCGTACTCGGCATCGCTCATCTTGGGATGATGGACCACGCGGTGATTCAGGTCGTACTTGTTCAGGTCGGGATCCATCCACACGCCCTGCTTCCAGAGCTTCTGGTGGTCCTCCGAGCCCGGCAGCGGCGTCAGCATGAACAGCTCGAGAATGTCGAGCGGCAGCTCCTTCTTGATGATCTCCATGTCGCGCAGGATCGATTCGCGCGTGTCGCCGGGGAAGCCCAGGATGTAGCCCGCCCAGGTCGAGGCGCCACTGGTGTGCCACGCCTGCAGCATCTTGCGGTATTCGGTGATCTTGTTCTGGCGCTTCTTGGCGGCCAGCAGATTGTCGGGGTTGACGTTCTCCAGCCCGATGAAGACGCGATAGACGCCGGCCCAGCGCGCCTTGTGGATGAAGTTCGGGATGCGATGGCACTGCGTGTCGACCTGGATGATCAGCGAGACCGAGATGCCCTCGTTCTCCTTGAGCTCGATCAGCCGGTCGAAGAAGTCTTCCCAGTGCTTGTTGCGGGCCATGTTGTCGTCGGTGATGAAGAACGACGTGATGCCCTGCTTGTAGTTCTCGCGCACGATCGCCTCGAGGTCGTCGGCTGTGCGGAAACGGCTCTTGCGGCCCTGCACGTTGATGATGGTGCAGAACGAGCACTGGAAGGGGCAGCCGCGACCGAGGTCGAAGCTCGATTTCTTGCCTTCGTTGCGCGCCAGCGCAGACGGCGGCAGATGCGGCGTCGGCGCGTTCTCGATGCCCGGCAGGTCGTCCATGTAGTTGTAGAGCGGCTTCAGCGTGCCGTTCCAGGCATCCTTGAGGACGACGTCGAGCCTGCCTTCCTCGGCCTCGCCGGCGAAAATCGAGATACCCATATCCATCGCCGCCTGGACCTCAGGCGGCACGACCGGCAGCATCGACAGGCAGCCCGCGGCATGGAAGCCCCCCATCGCCACCGGCAGCCCGAGCTTGATGAACTGGCGGGCAAGGTCGACGGCGTGCGGGAACTGGTTGGACTGCACGCCGACCAGGCAGATCAGCGCCTTGCCGCCGCTGCGGCGGATCGCGGCGGAGATGCGGTCGGGCCGCACCCGGGTGTTGGTCTCGTCGTATGGCTTGATCAGGATTTCGACGTCCGGCCCGAAGACCTCGCGGCGACGGCAGTCTTCGCCCAAGCCGTAGAGGGCGGCCAGCGTATTCGACGGAATGTGGGACCTGAGCCAGGTGATCGGATAGCCGTCGTCGTCATAGTGCGTCGGCTTGATCAGGACCAAGTGGAATTTAGTACGCTTTTGCACGGCACCGCCCATCGCGGAAATATCTCCCATGGCATCCGCGTGCGGCTCTTCTCGAGCGACTGCCACCGCTCAACGGCATCCCCGCCCACAATGCTCTGCGCCGGCCTGCAACGCAACTGCAGGAAGTGGAAAATCACAGTTTCTGGGTAGGAATATCGCCACAACATATGGGGCTTTCCCAGGCCGAGCCACGCGATTGGCGAGGATGGCCCATGACAACGCTTTAATTGCAGTCGACGGCCCAAAAGCGCACGGTGGAGTGCTCCGAGAGCGCCGGCAACGCGCCATCCGGGGGAGGGAACGAACAAGACGTGAGTCTCACTGCGCGCGTACCGGCGCTGGCGCCGTTCCAGGTCCGGAGCTTCCGCTACCAATGGCCAGCCGACCTGATGGCCTCTTGGGCCTTCGAGATGGAAGGCGTGATCCTGGGCTGGTTCGTGCTGGTCTCGACCGGCTCGGTACTGGCGTTGGCCATCTTCGGCTCGCTGCAGTTTCTGGGAACACTGATCTCGCCGCTGTTCGGCATGGCCGGCGACCGCGTCGGTAATCGCAATGTGCTCTTGCTGATGCGCGCCACCTATCTCGCCGTGGCGTCGGCGCTGGCGGCGCTGTTCCTGAGCGGGCTGGCCGCGCCGTGGTCGGTGTTCGTGCTGGCCACCATCATGGGCCTGGTCAGGCCCTCCGACATCACGTTGCGCAACCTGCTGGTCGGCGAGACCATGCCGTCGGACTACCTGATGCGCGCCATGGGCGTGTCGCGCACGACCGCCGATTCCGCGCGCGTGGTCGGCGCCCTCTCGGGCGCGGGGTTGGTGGCATTGCTGGGGTCCGGCTTTGCCTACCTCGGCGTCTGCTTCTTCTATGCGGCGAGCCTCGCC
>JAEZHS010000550.1 GCA_023436825.1 Pseudomonadota bacterium
GTCTCCTCCTGCTCGAACAGAACGTCCTCGGCGAGCAGGCGCTCCAGGTCGATCCAGCGGGCGCCGCGGCGGCCGTCGAGCCGCAGCCGATTGGTCCGGCCGATCTCCCCGGTCCGCCTCGGGCCCCAGGTCTCCCCATAGGTCGCCAGCGATTCGCTGATGGCGACGGGGATATCGGCCTGGCGGTCGAGCACGCCGGTGTTGAAGGTCAGCTGGTGGATCGTCTCATGGACCAGGGTGAAGGTGTTCGCCCGGGGCGCATTGGCCGGTGCATCTCCCTTGCTGGATCGGAAATCGAACGTCACCTGCTGGTTGGCCGAGAGATCGTAATGGCCGCCGACCGCCGTTTCCAGGTCGGCCTGCTTCTCGAACGCCGCGTAGGCGCGGGCGCTCGATAGCAGGATCACCCGCATCCGGGAGGCGGGTTGGATCAGCGTGAAACCCTTGCGCTCGAAGTGCTTCCGATAGTCCACCGCCAGGGCTTCGCAGAGGCCCAGGGCCTCGACCATGAAGGGCTTCGGGGCATCGCCGATTCCCAGGAAGGCTTCGGTCTCGACGGACTGGAACGGCGCAAGCCCGGCCGCCTTGCCGGCCTCTCGGATCGAATCCAATTCATCGGAGGCGCGGGCGGGCCCGGCACCGAGCGCGATGAGGCAGCACCCGCCGAGGAACTCGCGGCGTCCGATGGTCCCGCGTTGGTCATTCATGGTCCGAACCCTCGGGGGGCGATCCTGCTCCGTCCGGAGGTCCATTGTAGCGGGTGCCCGGCCGGGGTCGAGCGGGTCGGATTGACCGACATGGCATCGCGGGATAGAGTTAACTGGATCGACGCGGGCGCGATGCGCGCCGACGGAGCGTGCGCCGATCGACCCCGGTTCACGCCGCGATCCCGACCTCTTCCCGGCCCCTCCTTCCCTTGTTCCCGGGAAACTCATGGCCTTCGATCCCAGGTTCATCCGTAACTTCTCGATCGTCGCCCACATCGCCCACGGCAAGAGCACGCTGGCCGACCGGCTGCTGATGCGCTGTGGCGCGGTAAGCGAGCGCGAGTTCCACGACCAGATGCTCGATTCGATGGACATCGAGCGCGAGCGCGGCATCACCATCAAGGCGCAGACGGTGCGGCTCGATTACACCGCGCTCGACGGCAAGACGTACGTGCTCAATCTCATGGACACGCCGGGCCATGTCGACTTCGCCTACGAGGTCAGCCGGTCGCTCGCGGCCTGCGAGGGTTCGCTGCTGGTGGTCGACGCCAGCCAGGGCGTCGAGGCGCAGACGCTCGCCAACGCCTATCACGCCATCGACGCCAACCACGAGATCATCCCGGTCCTGAACAAGATCGACCTGCCCTCGGCCGAGCCCGAGCGGGTGTGCCAGGAGATCGAGGACGTGATCGGCATCGACACGTCCGAGGCCGTCAAGGTGTCGGCCAAGACCGGGCTCGGCATCGACGACCTGCTGGAGGCGATGGTCAAGCGCCTGCCGCCACCCACGGGCGACCGCAATGCACCGCTCAAGGCACTGCTGGTCGACAGCTGGTACGACCCATACCTCGGCGTCGTCACCCTGGTGCGCGTCAAGGACGGCGTCCTGCGCAAGGGCATGCGCATCCGCATGATGGCGGTAGGCGCCTCGTATGACCTCGACAAGGTCGGCGTGTTCACCCCCAAGCCCAAGGACGTGGCCGAGCTCGGCCCGGGCGAGGTCGGCTTCATCATCGCCGGCATCAAGACCATCGCCGACTGCAAGGTCGGCGACACGATCACCGATGATCGCAAGCCCGCGACCGACATGCTGCCGGGCTTCAAGCCCTCGGTGCCGGTCGTGTTCTGCGGCCTCTTCCCGGCCGACGCCGCGGAGTTCGAGCAGCTGCGCGAATCGCTGGCCAAGCTGCGGCTCAACGATTCGTCGTTCCACTTCGAGCCGGAATCGAGCGCCGCGCTCGGCTTCGGCTTCCGCTGCGGCTTCCTCGGCCTGCTGCATCTCGAGATCGTGCAGGAGCGGCTGGAGCGCGAGTTCGACCTCGATCTCGTGACCACGGCGCCTTCCGTAGTCTATCGCCTCAAGATGACCGACGGCACCGAGCGCGAACTGCACAATCCGGCCGACTATCCCGATCCGGTGCATATCGAGAGCATGCAGGAGCCGTGGATCAAGGCCACGATCATGACTCCCGACGAGCATCTCGGCGCCGTGCTGACGCTCTGCCAGGAGCGGCGCGGCCAGCAGATCGAGCTCACCTATGCCGGTGCGCGCGCCATGGCAGTCTATCGCCTGCCCTTGAACGAGGTGGTGTTCGACTTCTACGACCGGCTGAAGTCGGTGACGCGCGGCTACGCCAGCTTCGACTACGAGATGGTAGGCTACGAGGAAGGCGAGCTGGTGAAGCTCACCATCATGGTGAACGGCGAGCCGGTCGACGCGCTGTCGATCATCACCCACAAGAACCAGGCCGAGAGCCGCGGCCGGGCGCTGTGCGAGCGGCTGAAGGACCTGATCCCGCGCCAGCTCTTCAAGATCGCCATCCAGGCCGCGATCGGCGGGCGGATCATCGCCCGCGAGACGATCAGCGCGCTGCGCAAGGACGTGCTCGCCAAGTGCTACGGCGGCGACATCAGCCGCAAGAAGAAGCTTCTCGAGAAGCAGAAGAAGGGCAAGAAGCGCATGCGCCAGGTCGGCGACGTGGAGATCCCGCAGTCGGCCTTCATCGCCGCGCTCAAGATGGATAGCCGTTAGCTCGGACGTGACGGTGAGGGACGCCGCGGCCTTCCGTGCATGCACTGCCGTCAGTGAGGCGAGAGGTTTGCGCCCTTTCCGCCTTTTCCGGTAGTTCCTGCGTAGTGGACTGCACCCGTTGGGTGAGACAACAAAACCCCGGACAGCTGGTTGATCACTGATCGAGCCTCTGAAGGCTGCGGTCAAGGGGATGCGCGGAGGGGCGCGGCGCGAAGCCGTCAGTTCGCGCAGCGCTGCGCCCGTCCGGCCGCACGAAGGCTCGATGCAACGCTTCGAACTCGGCCGGTGGGCGGTAGCCCAGCGCCGAGTGCAGGCGCTGCTTGTTGTAGATCTCATCGATGAAGGTGCCGATGCAGCGCTCGCCTCCTTGAGGTTGCGATAGAGCCTACCATCGACCTCCTCGGCCTTGAGCGCCTTCATGAAGCTTTCGGCCTTGGCGTTGTCGTAGGGATTGCCAACCCGGCTCATGTTGGCGGTAATGCCGTGTGCCTCAAACACCTTGGTGTAGTCGCCACAGGCATACTGCACGCCGCGATCGGAGTGATGGATCAGACTGCCCCAGGCTGGCCGCCGCTCTGCCAGGGCCATGGTGAGGGCGTCGATCGCCAAGCTGGCGCGCAGATGATCGGCCATCGTCCAGCCGCGCCGCCACGACAAAACAACAACCCTCCCAGGGCGTCGCTGGCAGCGGGCGCGGGCGACGCTGCGCGCAACCGAGGGCTTCGCGCCGCCCGCGCCCAACATCACCTCCACCAGCAGGCGGGGCTTGACCCATGCGCTCAACCAG
>JAEZHS010000560.1 GCA_023436825.1 Pseudomonadota bacterium
TCCCGCGCGTTCATGATCATGAGCGCGCGGGACGCGCGCAGTCCGGAAGAACATGAATTCAGCCCGCCGGCGTTTTCTGAAGTACCTGGCTGCCAGCCCCTTGTTCGCCGGCAGCGATCTTTTGGCAGAGGAGCAGCGCCTGCCCGATCCCATGGTCTGGGCGCCGCGTGCGCTGCAGCCCTTGATCGAATCGCCGTGCGAGGCGCTGAGCGTGTTCGACTTCGAGCCGGTGATGCAGAAGAACGTGCCGCCGGCACACTTCGGCTACATGGCGACCGGCATCGACGACGAGCTGACGCTGCGCGCCAACCGCGAGGGGTTTCAGAAATTCCAGCTGCTGCCGCGGCGACTGGTCGACGTCTCGCAGCTCGACCTCACCCTGGAATTGTTCGGCCGCACCTACGGAAGCCCGGTGGTGCTGGCGCCGACCGGATCCAACAAGGCCTTCCACGAGGACGGCGACCTCGCCGTCTCGCGGGCCTCCCGCCGACGCGACAACCTTCAGATCCTGTCGACCGTGGCCACGACCTCGATCGAGCAGGCGATCGAGGCTCGCGGCCGGCCCGTCTGGTTCCAGCTCTACCCCACGAACAAGTGGTCGGTGGCCGAGGCGCTGGCCAGTCGCGCCGAGAAGGCCGGCGCGGAGACCATCGTCGTCACGGTCGACGTGCTGGCGCGGCAGAATTGGGAGACCTACGTGCGCCTGTGGCGCACCGACAAGCGCAACTGCGCGGAGTGCCACGGGCTGGGACTGGCGAGCTTCATCACGCGCAAACCCAACTTCGACGGGCTCGATCTTTCCGGCATGGATTCGACTGGCGCCACCACTCTCACCTGGGCCTTCATCAAGCGCCTGCGCGACACGGTGAAGACCAGGCTGGTGCTGAAGGGCCTGATGACTGCGGCCGATGCGATCCTCGCCGTCGACAACGGGCTCGACGCCATCATCGTCTCCAACCATGGCGGCCGCGACGACGACTTCGGCCGCTCGACCATCGACGCCCTGCCCGAGATCGTCGAGGCGGTCGACGGGCGCATCCCGGTGCTGGTCGATTCGGGCTTCCGCCGCGGTACCGACATCGTCAAGGCGCTGGCGTTGGGCGCGCGCGCCGTGTGCATCGGCAGGCCCTACCTGTGGGGACTGGGCGCCTTCGGGCAAGCCGGCGTCGAGCGCGTGCTCGACCTGCTGCAGCAGGAAACGCGCGCCGCCATGCAACAGGTCGGCGCGCGGGCGCTGAAGCACCTAGGGCCAGCCTTGGTGAAGCGGGCATCTTAGCGGACCGCGGGCTTCCAGGCCCGCATCGTGCTTCATGAGCGGGCCTGAAGGCCCGCGGTCCCAGAAGACTATCCCTCCGTCCGCCGTCCCGTCTCGAACAGGAACCACACGCGCTGTTCGGTCTCGTCGACCCAGTTCTCGATCAGGCTGGCGGTGGCGATGTCGCCATGCTCGTCGGCGACCTCGTGCAGGACGCGCATGTGCTTGAGCAGTTCCTTGTTGTCCTCGCGCAACTCGGCCAGCATGTCGTGCGGCGTGACATACTCGGCGTCATTGTCGAGTACGCGCTGCAGGCGCTTGACGTGACCGACCGACCGGATGGTGGTGGCGCCGAGCTTGCGCACGCGCTCGGCGATGACATCGGTCATGGCGTCGATCTGGGTCGCCTGGTCGTCGAGCAGCAGGTGGTAGTCGCGGAAGTGCGGTCCCGAGACGTGCCAGTGGAAGTTCTTGGTCTTGAAGTAGAGCGCAATGACGTCGGCCAGCAGGATGTTGAGCCCCCCTGCCACTTCCTTGCTGGCGTTCGCGCCGAGGTCGTTCGGTGTCGAGAGGTTTGCGGTACGGCGGGATTTGGCGTCCTTGGCCATGACTCGGGATCTCCTGAAGGCTGACTATCTGTCTTTGGGCAATCTAGCCGGTTTTCCCGGTTGGTGAACAGTTGCCCCAAAGTATAGTCACAGCCCGGCGCAGACCGGCCGCTCGATGCGGAGCACGCTGTACTGGCCGAAACGCTGCTTGTAGGCCTCGACGATCTCGACGATTTTGGCCTTGTGCGCCGGCGCATCGAAGACGACCACGACCAGATGCTTGCTGCGCTCGCGGATGATGCGGCCGGACGGCTCGCGGTACTGGCCCGATGCGTCGAACACGCTCAGCCCGTCGGGAAAGCGTGACGTCACCACCTCGTTGAGGAAGCCCCCCCACTCCGCATCCGTCACCTCGCCGCCCGCCGGCTTGTCGCGACCGAAATAGAGATCGATCGCGACGGCCGTTTTCAGCGGCGCAACACAGACCGCCGGCGCGCCGGGCTGGGCGCAGGCGGACAGGGTGACCGACAATGCTGTCGCCGCGACCAAGCGCCGAAGGCGCGCGTGGAGAGGCCTTGCCTGTGACAGCGAAGGTTCCTCCGCTACGCGCTTCGCGCTCCGGTCGAGACGACAGTTAACGATCAATTGAGATACGGCACCGCCATGCCCTTGGTCACGGCGGGCCGGGCATTGATGACGTCGTACCAGCGCTTGACGTTGGGGAAGTCGGCGAGGTTGACGGTGTGCCACTCGTGCCGCGCCGCCCATGGGAAGATCGCCATGTCGGCGATGGTGTAGTCCGCCCCCGCGGCGAAGGCGTTGCCCGCGAGCTGCTTGTCGAGCACGCCGTAGAGGCGCTTGGCCTCGTCGACGTAGCGCTTGATGCCGTACTCGATCTTGGTCGGCGCCGCGCGCAGGAAGTGATGGGCCTGGCCGAACATCGGGCCAACGCCGCCCATCTGCCACATCAGCCATTCCAGCGTCTTGTACTTCTGCGCCGGCTCCTTCGACAGGAACTTGCCGGTCTTGTCGGCTAGGTAGATCAGGATCGCGCCCGATTCGAACAGGCTGATCGGCTTGCCGCCGGGACCGTCGGGATCGACGATCGCCGGGATGCGGTTGTTGGGGCTGATCTTCAGGAACTCGGGCTTGAACTGCTCGCCCTTGGAGATGTCGACCTTGTGCACGCTATAGGGCAGCCCGCACTCCTCCAGCATTATCGAGACCTTGCGGCCGTTGGGCGTGCCCCACGTATGAAGCTCGATCATCACCTCGTTCCCCCCTTGCAGTGTAGAAAAACTCAGGTCCACTCGTCGTCGGACGCACCCATGTCGCCGCCGCCGTCGTCGTAAGCGCCGGTATCGTCATCGTCGTTGCGCAGATCGTCTGGCATCGGATTGTCGTCGGCCGAAGCCTGCTGCTGCTGGTCGTCCTGCGGCAACAGCGGCGCCGGTTGCGCCGCCGAGGCGGTCTGGCCGAACGGCCCGGGATTGCTGCCCATCAGGTTGCGGATGCCTTCGAACAGCAGCGCGCCGCCGGCGACGCCCGCCGCGGTCGCCATCGCCGTACGCAGGAAGCCGCCGCCACCGCCCGCTTGCTGAGGCGCCACGGCGGCCTGCAGCGGCGAGCGCGTCGACGGCACGGAAGGACGTGGAGCAGCGGGTGCAGCGGGCTGGGCCGCGCCCCACGGACCGGTCTTGGGCGCGCTGCCCAAGAAGCCGGCCGCGGCCGGCGCTGCGGCGCCCGCCTTGGCTTCGAGCTCGGCGATGCGCTGTTGAGCGGCCTTCAGCGCCTGCTCCTGCACCAGCACCGTCTGCACGAGCAGGTAGGGTGCGGCGGGCTGGCGGGCGATGGAGTCCTTGATCAACGCTTCAGCCTCGCCGTCGCGCGGCTGGGCTTCAAACGGCTGCAGGCGGCCGAACAGACCGCTGATGAGCTCGCGCTCTTCTGATTGCATGACAGTGCCTCCTGCCCTTTCGGTTCAAAGGGCAGGGAGAACGTGGTTGTCTGTCAGCCAAGCGTCAAGGGTCGAAGGATCCCAGCCGCAACTGCCATAGCTCGATCCGGAGATTTCGCAGGAGCCCCTTGACGACCCAGCAATCCGGCGCCAGCCGCGCCTCGACTTCCCGCCTGTCCTCTGCCCGGACGATCAGCAGCACGTCGCGCGTGCTTTTGAAGGGGCCGCCCAACAGCACGAATCCGTCGGCGGCCAGGCCGTTCATGAAGTCTGCGTGGGCCCGCCAGTCGACCTGCTCTTCCATCGGCTTCAAATCGTCCCAGTTCGGGCCGCGTGTGTTGAGCACCGCGAAGAGCTTCTTGGCCATGTGTTACACTCTCGTGAAATCCATGTACCAGTTGGTCTCCCAGTTGTTGCCGTCGTCGAGCGAGAAGGCCTGCTCCCAGCGCGGCGAGCTGCCGGTGGTGCGCGACCAGGCGTAACGCACACGGATCGGCCGGCCGCGGAACGTGTCGTCGCCATAGAAGGTGCCGACGCCCTTCTCGAAGCCACCATGCACCGGCGGGAACAGATGGCCCGGCCGGCGACTGTCGAGCCAGTAGATCGACCAGCGCTTCGACTCGGGATCCCAGGTGCGCAGGCTCATGCCGTGATAGGTGTCGCCCGGCAGCTCGATGTCGTTCTCATCCATGTTGCCGAAGCCATCGAGGATCCTGCGCGCCGCGCACGAGCCGTCGAACTCGATCCAGTCATGGCAATCGGCCAGCCGCTTCACGAGATAGCGATGGCGGCATTTCCAGATGCCCATGAAGAAGTCGAAGTCGCCGTTGGGTTTGGGAGTCGTGGACATGGCGGCCCTCCTTTTGGCCGCCTGTCTACGACTCCCGAGCTGTCACCTTCTGTCAGTAGTCAACGGACGACCGCCGCCGTCTGCCCGAACAGCACCTTGCGCTGCTCGTCGGTGTAGATGCCGGGCTTGGGGCGCAGCTCGAGGCCGACTGCCTTGCCCTTCAAGACCGCCGGGCGCTGTCCGACCGTCTCTTCGTGCCACTTCCTGAGGTTGGGAAAATCCTCCAGCTTCTGGCCGAAGTTCTTGAAGCCCACGACCCACGGCCAGATCGCCATGTCGGCGATCGAGTAATCGCCTGCGACGTAGGCTCGGTCGGCCAGGCGCTTGTTCAGCACGCCGAACAGGCGGTTGACCTCGTTGCTGTAACGCTCCTGCCCGTACTTCAGCGCTTCGGGCGGATTGAACTGCGGTGCATACATGTTGAAGTGGTTGGCCTGCCCCGCCATCGGCCCCAGCCCGCCCATCTGCCAGTTCACCCACTGCAGGGTCTCGTACTTGCCGCGCAGGTCCTTCGGCAGGAACTTGCCCGCCTTCTCGGCGAGGTATTGCAGGATCGCGCCCGATTCGAACACCGACACCGGCGCGCCGCCGCCCGGGGGCTCGTGGTCGACGATGGCCGGCATGCGGTTGTTGGGGCTGATCTTCAGGAATTCCGGCTTGAACTGCTCGCCCGTGCCGATGTTCACGGGGACGATCTTGTAGGGCAGCCCGCATTCCTCGAGCATGATGGTGATCTTGAAGCCGTTGGGCGTCGGCCAGTAGTAGAGATCGATCATCGGGCGTCTCCTGATGACGGTGGGATTTGGCCGCAGAGACTAGACGATTCGCCCGCCGGGACGAAACGCGGAAGGCCTGATGCCCCTATGAGGAAACCGCCGTTTCGAGTAATCAGGGCGCTCCAACACGGAGATCAGCGATGGCCGTTTCACTCTATGACCTGAGCGTCGTGAACTACCTGCAGACCCTGGGAGCCATGGAAGGCTTTCTCGCCAAGGGCCTCACCCACTTCCAGGGCAACGGCACCGATCCGAACGGCATCCTCGACGAGCGGCTCCACGCCGACATGCTGCCGTTCAAGTTCCAGGTGTGGGCGACGGCGCATCATTCGCTGGGCGCCATCAACGGCGTGAAGGGCGGCGTGTTCGGACCGCCCTCGGCGATCCCCGCGACCATGGACTATGCCGGGCTGCAGAAGGCGGTGACCGAGGCGCGCGAGGCGCTGCAGCAGGTCAAGGCCGCCGACGTCGACGCGACGCAGGGCAAGGATGTCACCATCCAGTTGCCGACGATGAAGATCCCGTTCACCGCCGAGGGCTTCCTGCTCTCCTTCTCGCTGCCCAATTTCTATTTCCACGCGACCACGGCGTACGACATCCTGCGCAACAAGGGCGTGCCGCTGGGCAAGCGCGACTTCCTCGGCCGCATGCGGATCAAGAGCTGATGGCGCGGCACATCGGCATCGTCGCCTGCTCGGCCGAGGGGGCCGCCCTCTGCTATCGCACGATCTGCGTCGAGGGCGGCGCCCTGATGGGCCGCCAGCACGCGCATCCCGAAGTGTCGATGCACACGCCGTCACTGGCCGACTACGTCGCGCATCTCGATCGCGGCGACTGGCCGGCCGTTGGCGAGCTGATGCTCGCCTCGGCGCAGAAGCTTGCGAAGATGGGCGCCGATTTCCTGATCTGCCCTGACAACACCATCCACCAGGCGCTGCCCTACGTTCTGCCCCACTCGCCGCTGCCCTGGCTGCACATCGCCGAGGTCGCGGCCCGGCACGCTGTCGAGCGCGGCTACCACCGCCTCGGCATCACCGGCACCAAGTGGCTGGTCGACAGCGAGGTCTATCCGGAGAAGCTTTCGAAGCAAGGCCTGGAATACGTACGGCCCTCGCCTACGGAGCGCGAGGAGTGCAACCGCATCATCATGGACGAGCTGGTGTGCAGCCGGTTCACGCCCGAAGGCGTCGCCTACTTCCAGCAGATCATCGCGCGCATGAAGGACCAGGGCTGCGACGCCGTGGTGTTGGGCTGCACGGAGATCCCGCTGATCATCAACGATGCGAACTCATCGCTTCCGACACTCGATTCAACCCGCCTGCTGGCGCGCGCGGCACTGAAGCGCGCGGTAGAAGACAAGGCGTTGGCTGCCTAGCCCGTCAGGATCGGCTTCAGCGCCTCGCGCTCGGCCAGCACGAAGTCGAAGAACGCCGAGATGCGCGGCGTGCGCCTGAGACTGGGATGGGCAAGCAGGCGCCAGCTGCGCGATAGTTCCGGGATGGGTCCGAGCACGCGCACCAGGTCTTCTTCGGCGTCGCCCAAGGCCGTCGGCAAAGGTCCCAGTCCCAGCCCAGCCTTCACGGCATAGACCAGACCGAGCACGCTGTTGTTGCGGGCGACGATCGTCGCTCCAGGGGCCACCTCGGTCAGCCACTTCGACGCCCGGTGGTTCGTCATGGTGCCATCGAAAGCGACGAGCGGATGTTGCGACACCTCCTCGACCGTCCGCGGTGCGTCACGCCCCGCCAGATAGGCCCGGCTGGCGTACACCGCCCAGATCGAATCGGCGATCTTGCGGCCGACCAGTTCATCGTCGGTATCGCCCGACCGTAACGCCACGTCGGCCTCGCCCTTGGCGAGATCGAGATAGCGGTCGCTGGTCACGAACTCGACACGCAAGCCGGGATGCAGCGTGTGGAAACGGTCGAGAAGCTTCGACTGGGTGATGCGATAGACGATCGGTTCGGGACAGGTGACCCGGATGGTCCCGGCCATGTCGTGCGCCGCCCCGGCAACCTGGCGCTCGAAATCCAGCGCTGCCTCCTCCATTCGCTCCGCATAGGGAAGCAATCGCTTGCCGTCTTCGGTGAGGCGGTACCCCGACGTCTCCCGCGACACCAGTTTACGGCCGAGTTCCTGTTCGAGCGCAGCCAGCCTTCGCTGCACGGTCGACTGGCTCGTCCCCAGGGCCTTGCCGGCCGCGATGGTGCTGCCCTGACGGGCAACGGCCAGGAAGCACTTCAGGTCGTTCCAGTCGAACATGGTCGATTATGCAGTTCTGCGATCCGTAACCGCAACTTTGCGGCTCCCCGCCGATGCGGCAGGCCCCTACCCTTCGGCGCGTTCCCGGCCAAGGAGGCTCCCAGGTGCTTAGCCGTTGGTGCTCGCTGTTCGCTGTCGCCTGCTTCACGTCCGGCGCCCCTGCCCTTGCGCAGGCGCCTGGCGTCGCAAAGCCCAACCTCGTGCTGGAGAACGTCGTCAGGGGCATGCCGCGCGACGAGCAACAGTCGGTGCGCATCATGACCGCGACCTTCGAGCCGGGCGACCGGACGGTCCGGCACACCCATCGTTTTCCCGTCGCCGTCTATGTCCTGGAAGGCACTTTCACCCTGGAGCTGAAGGGCCGGCCGCCCATCGCGGTCAAGGCCGGCGAGGCTCTGGTCGAACCTCCCGATACCGAGATGGTCGGCTACAATCGCAGCGCCACCGAGCCGACGCGCGTCGTGATCTTCTACGTCGCCACACCCGGCACGCCGTTCCTCGATCTACTGCACCATTAGTCGGGCGATGGATGACCGCTCATGTCTTCCGGACCGCGCGCATCCTGCGCGCTCATGATCAT
>JAEZHS010000607.1 GCA_023436825.1 Pseudomonadota bacterium
ATTCATGAGCGAGCTGGAAGCTCGCGGTCCGGAAGAGCATGAGAGGGCGCGCCCCAGGCGATGATCACCAGACGCCCTGGATGACGGAGATATTCATCCCGAGACCGAGCTTGAAGACGATGATGCAGAGGATAGTCAGCACGACCATGTTGCCCAGCACCTCGGTGAGCTTGAATTCCTCGCCGCCGAGGGACGAGATCGCGACCAAGACGACGAGTGCGGGCAGCATGCCGGCGCGCTCGAACAGGAGGGCGAAGCAGACGATGCCGATCGTCACCAGGGTGATCGGCTTCCACTTCGGCACCTCGACCGGTTCGCTGCCGCTGACCAGGGCGACCACGCAGATGATGCCGCCCAGGCCGAGGAGGATGTAGGACAGCGCTTGCGGCACGAAGCCCGGTCCCATGCGTACCGCCGTACCGACGGCGAGGTGGCGCCCGAAATAGAGCGCGGCCACGCCGAAGGCGATGAACATCAGTCCAGACAGGAAGTCCTTGGTCAGAAACCGGCTCACGTCATTCGCTCCCGCAATTCCATTGCGGCAATCGGCGTAGCTGGTGTTACTTACGGCGACCTGACAGGTGCCTGTGACCTATGCGTCGTGACCCGCATAGCGGTCGACCTTCAGGCCGGGGATGGCCTCCAGCGCTTCGAGGGCATCCTTCATCGAGCGCGAGCCGTGGGCGTCACGAACGTGCCAGGAAGCCATGCCGATTTCGGTGAAGCCGCCGCTGCGCGCCGGTGCGACGTCGTAGAAATGCAGCTTGGATGTTTCCTTTCCGCCCAGCAGTACGGTGGTGCGGGCGGTCGAGAGGTACCAGCGCGACCGGGCGGCGTCGCTCCACAGAGCGAACGTCGTCTTGCCGAGGCGCTTGGCGATGGCAGGCGGCGTCAGGAGCACGTGCGGCGACTGCAGGGCGAGCTCGACCGGCGAAGGCGGCGGATAGTCGTCCTGGTAGATGTCGTAGCGCACCGAGAAGACTTTCAGCTTGGCGCTCTCCGCGGCCGCTACAGCTGCATCGCTGGCCGCGACCCAGGCGGGAAGGAACGGCGCGGCAGCGACATCCTGCTCGCCCCATGCGAGATAGAGGGCGCCCAGCGCATCGCCGAATGCCGACGGCCGGCGCGCGCCGTAGAGGGACAGGGTGATGTTCGCCTTGTCGCGCTTCCAGCGGGCGTGCAGCACGACGGTGTTCTCGTTGGCGGCTTCAGGACTGTCGTCGCGCGTGACCTCGTCTGGTTGGCCCAGGCGCTTCACCAGCTCGGCGAAAAGATAGCGCGGCGCCGTGCCGGTGTCGGCGAGCTCGTAGGTGACCGTCGTCACCGGCCGATCGGGCCGCGCCGCCGCCGGCTCGGCGTAGACCGTCGCGAAGCCATAGGCCAACGGGCAGGCAAGCTTGACGCTTGCATAGCCCGACTGCACACGCCCCGGCGCCACGACTTCGAACAGCGTGCCCCAGGGATGAAACGTCTCGCTGATGCGGAAGCCCGATGACCAATCGTCCATATGCAAGCTTAGCAGGCATGGTAATCCACAATCAGACATTCTGATCCGTCACCAACCCAAGAGCGAAGCAATGTCCCGTGCACGCCTGCGCGACCTCGGCCTCAAAGTCGGAACTCTGCCGCCCGGACCATTCAACGCCATCACCGATGTGCCGGGTGTCAAAGTGGGCTACTCGACCGTCATCCAGGATAGTCCACGGATTGCCCGGACGGGCGTCACCGCCATCTGGCCGCGCGGACCGGAAATTTGGACCGACTACGTCTTCGCGGGGACGTTCTCATTCAACGGCAACGGGGAAATGACCGGCCTCCCGTGGCTCGCGGAGCAGGGGCTGCTCGGTGCGCCGATCGGCATCACCAACACCTATCAGGTCGGCATCGTCCGTGACGCCATCACCGCCATTGCGGTTCGCGATGGCGCTTCCCAGGCCTTTCACCTGCCGGTCGTCGCCGAGACATACGATGGCTGGCTGAGCGACATCCAGGCCTTCACGCTGAAGCAGGAACACGCGTTTGCAGCATTCGACAGCGCGGTCGGCGGCTGCGCCATCGCCGAAGGCAATGTCGGAGGCGGCACCGGCATGATCTGCCACGAGTTCAAGGGCGGGACCGGCACGGCGTCACGCGCCCTCGTCGAGAACGGAGAGCGTTATACGGTCGGCGCGCTGGTGCAGGCGAACTACGGCGCGCGCGATCTATTGCGCGTCGATGGCGTGCCGGTCGGTCGCGAGATCGGACCGGACGTGGTGCCGGCCCATCGCTCGGGCAAAAACGCCGTCCCACCACAGACGACGGAAGGTTCCATCATCGTCGTTCTGGCGACCGATGCGCCTCTCATTCCGCTTCAATGCCAGCGGCTTGCCCGCCGGGCCACGACGGGGCTTTCCTGGGTCGGCGGCATCGGCGCCAATGGAAGCGGCGACATTTTCATCGCGTTTTCGACGGGCAAGCATGTTGGTCAGGACGAGAAGATCAGCAACGTGAAGATGATCGCGCCCGACGCGATGACGAGCCTCTTTCGAGCCGCGGCCGAGGCGACCGAAGAGGCGATCCTCAATGCCATGTGCATGGCCGAGACCATGTCCGGCCGGGGCGGTCGCACCGTCCACGCCCTCCCGCTCGACCTCCTGCAGGAGGTGATGCGGCGCTACCGGCCCGCGTAGCTCAGCGCAGGCTGGCGTTGATCTTGTCGAGCGCCGCCGAGCCGGGGCAGAGGTCGGGCGTGTTCAGCGTGTTGAGCGGCGCGTCGATCGTGTTCAGGTGGTGGTGCAGGTCCTTGGGCGTCGGGTCGACGTAGAGGAGGCCGGTCACGACCTCGCCGGCCTGCAGGCCTTCCTGGACGCGCTTCATGGCCGCGATCTTGTCGGCGGGATCGTACTCCTCGCCGAGCTTGCGAAGGCGCAGCCACGAGCCGTCGTGCTGCTGCACCGTCGTCATGGTGCCGGGAGCGTACTGGGTGGTGATCTCCTCGCGGCCCTCGATGAAGTCGATGCGGTTCAGCGCCTCGTTGTGCTCGCGCACATAGTCGTAGCTCTTGGTCGAGCCGGCGTGATTGTTGAACGCCACGCACGGGCTGATGACGTCGAGGAAGGCCGCTCCCTTGTGGCTCATCGCCGCCTTGATCAGAGGCACGAGCTGGTGCTTGTCGCCCGAGAAGGAGCGGCCGACGAAGGTCGCGCCCATCAGGATGGCGAGCGACACGAGGTCGATCGACTCGTCGGAGTTGGCGACGCCCTTCTTGCTCACCGAGCCCTTGTCGGCGGTGGCCGAGAACTGGCCCTTGGTCAGGCCGTACACGCCGTTGTTCATGACGATGTAGGTCATGTTCACGCCGCGGCGCATGATGTGGGCGAACTGGCCAAGACCGATCGAGGCGGAATCGCCGTCGCCGGAGACGCCCATGTATATGAGGTCGCGGTTGGCGAGGTTGGCGCCGGTCATGACCGACGGCATGCGGCCGTGCACGGTGTTGAAGCCGTGGCTGGCGCCGACGAAGTAGGTCGGCGCCTTGGACGAGCAGCCGATGCCCGAGAGCTTGGCCACCTGATGCGGCAGGATGTCGAGCTCGTAGCAGGCCTGGATGATGGCCGCGCTGATCGAATCGTGGCCGCAGCCGGCGCACAAGGTCGAGACCGCGCCTTCATAGTCGCGGCGGGTGTAGCCGGCCTTGTTCTTGACCAGCGACGGATGGTGCAGCTTGGGCTTGGCGATATAGGTCATGACGCCGCCTTCTCGAACGGAACGACTTTGAGCTGGGCGAGCTTCTTGGCGATGTCGGCCGCGATGAAGCGCGCGGTGATGGGGGTGCCGTCATAGTGCAGCACGGGAACGAGCTTGCGCGCGTCGAGCGTGAACTCGTTCATGATCATCGAACGCAGCTGCCCGTCGCGGTTCTGCTCGACCACGAACACCTTGTCGTGCTCGTGGATGAAGTCCTCGACCGCCTGGGAGAACGGGAAGGCTCGCACGCGCAGCGCGTTGACGTGGTTGTCGGCTTCCTCGAGATGGTCCAGCGCCTCGGTCATGGCCGGGCTGGTCGAGCCGAAGTAGATCACGCCGAAGCGCGTCGCCTTGGGCGAGGAGTACCGCAGCGGCTGCGGCGCGATCCTGGCGGCCGTGTGGAACTTCTTCTGCAGCCGCTCCATGTTGCGCACATAGACCGCGCCTTCCTCGGAGTAGCGCGCGAACTCGTCCTTGGTCGTGCCGCGGGTGAAGTACGAACCCTTGGTCGGATGCGTGCCGGGGTAGGTGCGGAAGGGGATACCGTCGCCGTCGACGTCGAGATAGCGGCCGAAGGTCTTGCCGGCATCGAGGTCGGCCGCCGTCATGACCTTGCCGCGGTCATAGACGCGCTTCTCGTCCCAGTGGAACGGCTCGCACAGGCGGTGGTTCATGCCGATGTCGAGGTCGGTCATGACGAACACCGGCGTCTGCAGGCGATCGGCGAGGTCGAGCGCCTCGGCGGTGAGGTCGAAGCACTCCTTCGGATCCTCCGGGAACAGCAGCACGTGCTTGGTGTCGCCGTTGGAGGCGTAGGCGCAGCTCAGCAGGTCGGACTGCTGGGTGCGCGTCGGCATGCCGGTCGACGGACCGCCGCGCTGCACGTTCACCAGCACCGCCGGGACCTCGGCGAAGGAGGCGAGCCCGATGAACTCGGTCATCAGCGAGATGCCCGGGCCCGACGTGCTGGTGAAGGCGCGCGAGCCGTTCCAGCCCGCGCCGATCACGATGCCGATCGAAGCGAGCTCGTCCTCGGCCTGGACGATGGCGTACTTGGCCTTGCCGGTCTCCTTGTCATGACGCAGCCGCTTGCAATGCGACTGGAAGGCTTCGGCGAGTGAGGAGGACGGCGTGATGGGATACCAGGCGCACACCGTGGCGCCGCCATAGACGGCGCCGAGCGCGGCGGCGTTGTTGCCCTCGACGAAGATGCGGTTGCCGACGTTGTTGGCGCGCCGCACCTTGAGCTTCACCATGTCGGGGTCGAGGTGCTGGGTCGCCCAGTCGCGGCCGAGGTTCAGCGCCTTGACGTTGGAATCGAGCAGCTTCTCCTTGCCCTTGAACTGCTCGCCGAACAGCTTCTTGATCTCCTCGGGATCGATGTCGAGCAGGATCGACAGCGCGCCGACATAGATGATGTTCTTGAACAGCTGGCGCTGGCGGGCGTCGGTGTAGGTGGCGTTGGTGATCGCCGTCAGCGGCACGCCGACGACGTTGATGTCCTCGCGGAACGCCGAGGCCGGCATCGGCTTGGTGCTGTCGTAGAACAAGTAGCCGCCGGGCTCGATCTCCTTGACGTCCTCGGTCCAGGTCTGCGGGTTCATGGCGACCATCATGTCGACGCCACCGCGACGGCCGAGATAGCCCTTCTCGGTGACGCGAACCTCGTACCAGGTCGGCAGGCCCTGGATGTTCGACGGGAAGATGTTGCGCGGGCTGACCGGCACGCCCATGCGCAGGATCGAGCGGGCGAAGAGCTCGTTGGCGGAGGCCGACCCCGAACCGTTGACGTTCGCGAACTTGACGACGAAGTCGTTAACGGCGGCTATTGCTTGCATCGTCCTCACTCTTTTCCTCCCCTTTGCGGATCCCGCAAAGGGGAGGTGCCCGCGGAGCGGGCGGTGGGGTCATGAGCATCAACGATGGGGCTCAT
>JAEZHS010000628.1 GCA_023436825.1 Pseudomonadota bacterium
AAGTTCTCGGCGATCGGCGCCACCGCCATCGTCATGGACGCGACCAACGGCGAGGTCCTCGCCATGGCCTCGCTGCCGACCTACGATCCCAACTCGGCCAAGACCATCACCAACGAGGCGCTGTTCAATCGCGCCACGCTCGGCGTCTACGAGCAGGGTTCGACCTTCAAGATCTTCAATACCGCGATGGCGCTCGACACCGGCCGGGTGACCCTGAACTCGGTGTTCGACGCCACCTCGCCGATCAAGATCGACCGCTTCACCATCAACGACGACCATGCGCAGCGCCGGCCGCTCACCGTCCCGGAGCTGTTCAAGTACTCGTCCAACATCGCCTCGGCCAAGATGGCGGTCGAGATGGGCACCGAGACGCAGAAGGCCTTCTTCGACAGGATCGGATTCCTGAAGCCGCTCACCACCCAGCTCACCGAGCTGGCGGCGCCGCTCTATCCGCGCAACTGGATGAAGATCAACACCATGACCATCGCCTTCGGCCATGGCATCTCGGTGACGCCGCTGCACCTGGCGACCGGCTCGGCCGCCGTGGTCAATGGCGGCATTCTGCATTCGCCCAGCCTGGTCAAGCGCAACGCGGCCAGCGATCCCGGACGCCGCATCATCCAGCAGAAGACCTCGGTGATGATGCGTCAGCTGCTGCGCCTCAACGCCGTCGAGGGCACCGGCAAGAACGCCGACGTCCCGGGCTACGAGGTCGGTGGCAAGACCGGCACGGCCGAGAAGCCGTCGCGCGGCGGCTACCGCCAAAAAGCCCTAATCAGCTCGTTCGTTGGGGCGTTTCCGATGAACGATCCGAAGTTCATCATCCTGGTGTCGATCGACGAGCCCAAGGGTACGAAGGACACCTACGGCTATGCGACGGCGGGCTGGGTGGCGGCTCCTTCGGTGAAGGTCATCATCGAGGGGATGGCATCGCTCTACGGCATCCTGCCGGGCGACCTGAAGCAGGGCCTGCCGCCCATCGAGATCGCGTCGACGCCCGTGCCGGCGCCGGTGTCGCCGCCGCAGTTCGTGCCGGCGAGCGCCCGCCACCATCGTGGTGTCCAGGAACAGCGTAAGGCTCTGCCGGTACGGCCCGGCCCCAACCAGGCTGCGGCCGCACCCCCAACCGGAGTGCGTCGCGTTGCTGCTGAGTGAGCTGATGCGGGCAAGCGCCGCCCCCTCCGGCCCTTCGGGCCACCTCCCCCATCAGACGGGGGAGGGTCGGGGAGGGGGGAGCGATCCAGCCCTCGCCGGCCTGACCCTCGATTCACGCAAGGTCAGGCCTGGCTTCCTGTTCGCCGCCCTGGCCGGCAACCGGCAGGACGGCGCGGCCTTCGTCGCCGATGCGGTGAAGCGCGGCGCGGTCGCCATCCTGGCCGCTCCCGACGCCAGCCTGCCGCCGCTCGATCCGTCGATCGTCGTGGTGCGCGACGCCAATCCGCGCCGGCGCGTGGCGCTGATGGCGGCGGCCTTTGCCGGTGCGCAGCCGGCGTCGATCGCGGCGGTGACCGGCACCAACGGCAAGTCTTCGACTGTCCATTTCGTTCGCCACATCTGGGCGAGCCTCGGGCTGCAGGCGGCGAGCGTGGGCACGCTCGGCATCTTCTCGCCTGGCCTGACGCGCGAAGCCGGCCTCACCACGCCCGATCCGGTGCAGCTCCACGAGGACCTTGCGATCCTGGCGCGCCAGGGCGTCACGCACCTCGCCATCGAGGCGTCGAGCCACGGACTCGACCAGCATCGGCTCGATGGCCTTCGGCTTTCCGCCGCCTGCTTCACCAACCTGACGCACGAGCATCTCGACTATCACGCCTCGATGGAGACCTACTTCGCGGCCAAGGCGCGGCTGTTCGACAGCCTGCTGCCGGAAAGCGGCACGGCGGTGATCAATGCCGACAGCGACCGCGCCCAGGCGCTGATGGCGATCTGCGCACGTCGTGGCGTGCGCTGCTGGACCTACGGCGCCAAGGGCCGCGAGTTCCGCCTGCTCAAGGACCAGGCGACGTCGGCCGGCCAGCACCTGGCGGTCGAGATTCTGGGCGAGCTGCACGGCATCGACCTGCCCCTGGTCGGCAGCTTCCAGGCCTCCAATGCGCTGGGCGCGCTGGCGCTCGCGGTGGCGACCGGCGGCGATGTCGGCCACTCGGTCGAGGCTCTCGGCAGCGTGACCGGCGCGCCGGGCCGGCTGCAGCTCGTCGCGCGCCATCGCACCGGCGCCAACGTCTATGTCGACTATGCCCACAAGCCCGAGGCGCTGGAGACGGTCCTCGCGACCTTGCGGCCCTTCGCCCGCGGCCGGCTGGTCGTGGTGTTCGGTTGCGGTGGCGATCGCGACCGCGCCAAGCGGCCGGTGATGGGCGAGATCGCCACGCGCCTCGCCGATCTCACGCTGGTCACCGACGACAATCCGCGCAGCGAGGAGCCCGAGGAGATCCGCGCCGAGATCATGCGCGGCATCCCGGCCGACCGGCGCAACTGGATCGAGGTGCGCGACGGCCGGCATGCCGCCATCGAGCGTGGCATGGCCTCGCTCAGGAGCAAGGACGACCTGCTGCTGATCGCGGGCAAGGGCCACGAGACCGGCCAGACCATCAAGGGTGTGACGCACCCCTTCGACGATGCCGAGGTGGCGCGCGAGTTCGCCGAGGCGGTGTCGTGAGCGCGCTGTGGACCTCCGGTGAACTGGCCCAGGCGCTCGGCGTAGCCATCGCCGTGCCTTTCGAGGCCACTGGCGTCACCTTCGACAGCCGTGCCGTGACGGCGGGCGACCTGTTCTTTGCCCTGAAAGGCGAGACGACCGACGGCCATGGCTTCGTGCCCGAGGCGATGAAGCGCGGCGCCGCCGCGGCGGTCGTGTCGGGCGATGTCGAGAATGTCGGCGGCACGCTGATCCGCGTGCCCGACACCATGAAGGCGCTGGAGAGTCTCGGTCGCGCCGCCCGCCGGCGCAGCCCGGCCCGCATCGCCAGCGTCACCGGCTCGGTCGGCAAGACCAGCACCAAGGACGCGCTCCGCGCCATGCTGTCGGTCCAGGCGCCGACCTCGGCCAGCGCCGCGTCGTTCAACAACCACGTCGGCGTGCCCATCAGCCTGGCGCGCCTGCCGCGCGAGGCGCGCTACGGCGTGTTCGAGATCGGCATGAACCATCCCGGCGAGATCGAGCCACTGGCCCGCCAGGTCGAGGCCCATGTCGGCGTCGTGACCAATGTCGGGCCGGTCCATATCGGCTTCATGGGTTCGGAGGAGGCGATTGCCGACGAGAAGGCCTGCCTGTTCGCCGGCATGGCCCCGGATGCAGCCGCCGTGCTCAATCGCGACAGCCGCCACTACGAACGCCTCGCCGGTCGTGCTCGGCATTTCGGCGTATCGCGCATTGTGGGATTCGGCCGCAGCGAGAGCGCGGACGCGCGGCTTCTCTCCTGCGACCTGCAGGATTCAGGTAGCGATGTTGTCGCCTTGATCCATGGCCGGCGCATCGAGTATCGGCTTGGCGCGGCGGGCGAGCATTGGGTGCTGAACAGCATTGCGGCGCTCGCCGTCGTCGAGGCGCTGGGTGCAGATGTCGTGCAGGCGGCAGCAACGCTTGCGGGGGTATCTGCCTCACCGGGACGCGGCGCGCGGCGGATCCTGAAGCTCGGCAGCGGCACGGTCGAGCTCCTGGACGAGAGCTACAACGGCAACCCGGTGTCGGTGCGTGCCATGCTCGCCGTGCTGGCGCGCACGGAGCCGGCCAAGGGCGGCCGCCGATTGCTGGCGCTGGGCGACATGCGCGAGCTGGGCGACGGCGCCGACGCCTATCACGCCGGGCTTGCCGATGCAGTGTCGGCCAGCGGCGCAACGCAGGTCTTCCTGTGCGGACCGCACATGCGGGCGCTGTGGGACAAGCTCGCGCCGTCGCAGCGCGGCGTGCATCGGCCGGACTCGGCTTCGCTTGCCGGCGAGGTCGCGGCGGCACTGAAGGCAGGGGATGTGATCGCGGTGAAGGGTTCGTTGGGTTCGAAAATGAAGATTGTCGTCGACGCCATCCTGGCGGCCAGCGGCGGCGAGGCGGGACGCTAGATGTTCTACAACCTCCTTTATCCGCTGGCGGACGTCTTCACCCCGTTCAACCTGTTCCGCTACCTGACGTTCCGGTCGATCGCGGCCTTCCTGACGGCGTTGGTGCTGAGCTTCCTGATCGGCGGCGGCCTGATCCGCTGGCTGCGCAGCAAGCAGGCACAGGGTCAGCCGATCCGCAGCGACGGCCCGGCCACCCACCTCACCAAGAAAGGCACGCCCACCATGGGCGGGCTCCTGATCCTGATCACGCTGACGGTGGCGACGCTGCTGTGGGCTGACCTCACCAACCGCTATGTCTGGATCGTCCTCGCCATCACCCTGGCCTTCGGCGCGGTCGGCTTCTGGGACGACTATCTCAAGGTCACCAAGAAGAACCCCAAGGGCGTGCCGGGCAAGTTCAAGCTCGGCATCTCGGTCGCGGTGGCCGCCATCGCCGCCTACCTGATTGCCCAGGCCTCGCCGTCGTCCCTGCGCTACATGATGGCGCTGCCGTTCCTGAAGGACGTGCTGCTGCCGTTGGGCCTGGTCGGCTTCCTCGCCTTCTCGGTCGTGGTGATGGTCGGCGCCTCCAACGCCGTCAACCTGACCGACGGTCTCGACGGCCTCGCCATCGGCCCGGTGATCATGGCCTCGGCGGTGTTCGGCCTGATCGCCTACATCGTCGGCAATACCATCCTCACCAACTACCTCTATCTCCATCACGTGCCGCGCTCGGGCGAGCTTGCCGTGCTGCTGGCCGCCATGATCGGCGCAGGCCTGGGCTTCCTGTGGTTCAATGCGCCGCCGGCCATGGTGTTCATGGGCGACACCGGATCGCTCGCCATCGGCGGCGCGCTGGGCGCGGTCGCCGTCGTCACCAAGCACGAGATCGTGCTGGCGATCGTGGGCGGCCTGTTCGTGCTCGAGACGGTGTCGGTGATCGTGCAGGTCCTGTCCTTCAAGTGGACCGGGCGCCGCGTCTTCCGCATGGCGCCGCTGCACCATCACTTCGAGCAGAAGGGCTGGGCCGAGCCCACCATCGTCTTCCGCTTCTGGATCATCGCCGCCATCCTGGCGATGGCCGGCCTCGCCACCCTGAAGCTGAGGTGAGGGGATGATCGATCTCGGCATCCTGAAAGGTTCGTCCTTCGTCGTGCTGGGGCTGGCGCGCTCCGGCCTGGCGACCGGACGCGCCTTGAAGGCGGCCGGTATCGACCACACCTGCTGGGACGACAGCGCCGCCTCGCGCGAGGCCGCGGCGGCTGCCGGACTGAACGTCGTCGACCCCGCGGGTATCGACTGGTCGCGCATCACCGCGCTGGTCATCAGCCCGGGTATTCCCAGCACCTTTCCCGAGCCGCATCCCGTGGCCGCGGCGGCGCGCGCAGCCGGCAAGAGGATCATCTGCGACGTCGAGCTGCTGGCGCGCGCACAGGACAAGGCGAAGTACGTCGCCATCACCGGCACCAACGGCAAGTCGACGACGACGGCGCTGATCGGCCATATCCTCGGCCAGGCCGGCGTGCGCCGCGAGGTCGGCGGCAACATCGGCCGTGGCGCGCTCGACCTGGCGCCGCTGGGCGAGGGTGGCATCTACGTGCTCGAATTGTCGTCCTACCAGCTCGAATTGCTGGAGACGTTCCACGCCCATGTCGCGGTCTGGCTCAACATCACGCCCGACCATATCGATCGTCATGGCGATCTGGCGGGCTATGTCGCGGCCAAGGAGAACATCTTCGCCCGCCAGCAGGTCGGCGACTGCGCCGTGATCGGCGTCGACGACGAACCGTCGCGCGCCGTCTACGCCAAGCTGGCGACACGCGGCATCGCCACGGTGCCGGTGAAGCTTGAGACGCCGGTCGCCGGCGGCATTTCGTACCGCGCCGGCATGCTGATCGACGCCGACGGCTATGCCGTCGATTTCGCCGACGTGCCGACCCTGCCGGGCGACCACAATGCACAGAACGCCGCCTGCGCCTGGGCGACCTGCCGGTGGCTCAACGTGCCGCGCGAGCGGATCGTCGCGGGGCTGAAAACCTATCCCGGGCTGCCGCATCGCCAGGAGCGCGTCGCTTCCGTCGGCGCCGTCGTCTTCATCAACGACAGCAAGGCGACCAACGCCGACGCCACGGCGCGCGCGCTGTCGTCCTACCACGACATCTACTGGATACTGGGCGGCCAGGCGAAGGAGGGTGGCGTGACGCCGCTCGAGCCATGGTTCGACCGCGTCCGCCATGCCTTCCTGATCGGCGAGGCGACCGAACTGTTCGCCGGCCAGCTCGAGGGCAAGATCGCCTACAGCCGCTGCGGCGATCTCAAGTCGGCGCTGGACGCCGCGCATGAGCGCGCGCAGCGCGAGGCCCCCCATCTGAGTGGCGGGAGCGGTGCGGCGGTGGTTCTGCTGTCGCCGGCCTGCGCCTCGTGGGACCAGTGGAAGAGCTACGAGCACCGTGGCGATGCGTTCCGGGCCATGGCGCGCGCCCTGCCGGGGGCGCAGGTTTTGGGGAGAGCAGCGTGATCCAGGTACCCCGCGACGACCGCAGCGTGATCGGTCAATGGTGGTGGACCGTCGACCGTTGGTCGCTGGGCGCCATCCTGGGCATCATCGCCTTCGGCATCATGCTGACGCTCGCCGCCTCGCCGCCGGCTGCCGAGCGCATCGGCGCCGATCCCCTGGTCTTCGCCAAGCGCCAGTTCTTCTTCCTGCCCCTCGCCCTGACGCTGATGCTGGCCATCTCGCTCGCCTCGCCGCGCCACATCAGGCGGCTGGCGCTGGTGGTGTTCTGCGGCAGCGTGCTGTTGCTGGCGGCCACCTTCGTGATCGGCGTCGAGATCAAGGGCGCGCGCCGTTGGATCGCTGTGCCCGGCCTGTCGAGCGTGCAGCCTTCGGAGTTCGTGAAGCCCAGCCTGGCGGTGATCTCGGCCTGGCTGCTGGCGCAGAGCCGCGCCGAACGACGGGCGCCCGGTTACATCCTCTCGACCCTGCTTGTCGGCGGCGTGCTGGCGCTGCTGGTGATGCAGCCCGACCTCGGCATGAGCGTGGTGGTGGCGATGGTGTGGGCGGCACAGCTCTTCGTCGTCGGCCTGCCGATGTGGGTCGCGGCGTTCGGGGTGATCGGCGGCGCGGCGGGACTGGTCGGCGCCTACTTCACCTTCAGCCACGTCCGCAGCCGCTTCGACCGCTTCCTCGATCCGTCGTCGGGCGACAACTACCAGGTCAACACCTCCCTGGAAGCCTTCATGAATGGCTCACTGTTCGGCCGTGGGCCGGGCGAGGGTACGGTGAAGGCCCAACTTCCCGACGCCCATACCGACTTCGTGATGGCGGTCGCGGGCGAGGAGTTCGGCCTGATCGTCTGCCTGATGATCCTGGCGCTGTTCGCCTTCGTCACCATGCGCTCGATGTCGCGCGCCTCGAAGGAAACCAGCCTGTTCATCACGCTGGCGGCCACCGGGCTTGCCGTGCAGTTCGGCCTGCAGGCCGCCATCAACATGGCCTCGACCATCCAGCTCATCCCGGCCAAGGGCATGACCCTGCCGTTCATCTCCTATGGCGGCTCCTCGGCGCTGGCGATGGCGATCTGCCTCGGCATGCTGCTGTCTCTGACGCGCGAGCATGCCGGCCTGAGGGAGGCGGTGTGATGGACGTCCGCCCCGTGGTCCTGGCTGCAGGTGGCACCGGCGGACACGTGTTCCCTGCCGAGGCGCTGGCCGGCGAGCTCGAGGCGCGTGGCGTGCCGTTCGCCCTGGTCACCGATTCGCGCGGCCGTCAGTGGCAGGGTGCGCTGTCCGGTCAGCCGATCCACTACATCCATTCGGCCAGCCCCAGCGGCTCGTTGGGGCAGCGGCTCAAGGCTTTGATGTCGCTCGGGCTCGGCCTGTTCGACGCCTGGCTGGCGTTGGGCCGCATCGGTCCGTCGGCCGTCGTCGGCTTCGGCGGTTACGCTTCCGTGCCGACCATGGTGGCCGCTCGCCTGCGCCGCCTGCCGGCGATGCTGCATGAGCAGAACGCCGTGCTGGGCCGCGCCAACCGCATGGTGCTGGGCGGCGTCGAGCGCATCGCGACCTCGTTCGATCACACCCGCTTCATCGCCGACGGCGACAGCCGTGCCCACCTGGTCGGCAACCCGGTGCGCGAGGCTGTGCGCCTGCTGCGCGACCTGCCCTACCGGGCGCCGGGCGAGGGCCGCGTCGTCGACCTCGTCGTGTTCGGCGGCAGCCAGGGTGCAACGTCGTTCAGCCAGGTCGTGCCTGAGGCGATCCTCTCTTTGCCGCAGGCGTTGCGTTCCCGCATCCGCCTGGTCCAGCAGTGCCGGTCGGAGGATTTCGAGAAGGTGCGCCAGCGCTACACGCGCGGTGGCGTGGTCGCCGAATTGGCGCCGTTCTTCACCGATCTGCCGCAGCGGCTGGCGGCGGCCCATCTGGTGATCGGCCGAGCCGGCGCCTCGACCGTGGCCGAGCTTGCGACCATCGGCCGGCCCTCGATCCTGGTGCCCTATCCCTACGCCGCGGATGACCATCAGACCGCCAATGCCCGCGCCTTCGAAGCGGCGGGGGCCTGCATCGTGGTGCCGCATGCCGAGTTCAGCGCGCCGGCCCTTGCCGGGCACCTGTCGGCATTGTTCGGCGAACCGCAGCGGCTGGCCGCGATGGCCGCCGCCGCCCACGCCGCCGGCCGGCCCGACGCCGCCGTACGCCTCGCCGACCTGGTCGGCGAGATGACCAAGACGTTCACGCCTGCAGGAGCCGTCGCATGAGGGCAATGCCGCTCGACCTCGGATTGATCCATTTCGTCGGCATCGGCGGCATCGGCATGTCGGGCATCGCCGAGGTGCTGCACAATCTCGGCTACAGGGTGCAGGGCAGCGACATCGCCGACGGCGCCAACACGCGCCGGCTGCAGGAGATCGGCATCAAGGTCGCGATCGGCCACCGCGCCGACAACATCGCCAACGCCCAGGTCGTGGTCGTGTCGAGCGCGGTCAAGAAGGACAATCCTGAGGTGCTGGCCGCCCGCGCGCGCCTCCTCCCGGTGGTGCGCCGCGCCGAGATGCTGGGCGAGCTGATGCGCCTGAAATGGTCGGTCGCGATCGGCGGCACGCACGGCAAGACGACGACGACCTCGATGGTCGCCGCCATGCTCGATGCCGGCGGGCTCGATCCCACGGTCATCAACGGCGGCATCATCAACGCCTACGGCACCAACGCCCGCCTGGGCGGCGGCGACTGGATGGTGGTCGAATCCGACGAATCGGACGGCTCGTTCCTGCGCCTGCCGGCTGTCATCGCCGTGGTCACCAACGTCGATCCCGAGCATCTCGACCACTACGGCACCTTCGACGCCCTGCGCGACGCCTTCGTGCGCTTCGTCGAGAACATTCCATTCTACGGCTTCGCCGTGCTGTGCACCGACCATCCCGAGGTGCAGGCGCTGATCCCGCGCATCGCCGATCGCCGCCTCGTCACCTACGGCATCGGCGCCAATGCCGACATCCGCGCCATCAACCTCAAGCTCGACCGCAGCGGCGCCGACTTCGACGTCATGATCCAGAACCGCGCGACCAATGAGTCGCGCACCATCGTCGATCTGCGCCTGCCGATGTTCGGCCAGCACAACGTGCAGAACGCGCTGGCCGCCATCGCCGTGGCCCAGGAGATGGGCTTGCCCGACGAGACCATCCGCCGCGCGCTGGCCTCCTTCGCCGGTGTCAAGCGGCGCTTCACCAAGACCGGCGAGGCGCATGGCATCACCGTGATCGACGACTACGGCCACCATCCCGTCGAGATCGCCGCCGTGCTGCGCGCCGCCCGCCAGGCCTATGGCGGCTCGGGACGGGTGATCGCGGTCATGCAGCCGCATCGCTACACGCGGCTCGCCTCGCTGAAGGGCGAGTTCGCGACCTGTTTCGGCGATGCCGATGCCGTCCTGATCGCCGACGTCTATGCGGCGGGGGAGACGCCGATCGAAGGCGTGAACCGTGAGATGCTGGTGAGCCTGGTGCAGCGCGCCGGCCATCGCGACGTGGCGGCGCTCGGCGGCCCGGGCGACCTGCCCGGCCTGATCTGGCAGATGGCGCGGCCGGGCGACGTCGTGGTGTGCCTGGGCGCCGGCAACATCACGGCGTGGGCGCACGCGCTGCCCGGCCAGCTCCAGCAGATCGCCGCCGAGCAGGCAGGCCTGCGCTCGATCGCCAACGATCATGGTCCAGGCTCGGCGGCATGATGGCGCTAGCGACCCGTCCTCACCTGATCGACCGGCTGGCCAAGCCGCGCGGCCGTCTCACCGCCGATGCGCCGCTCGGGCCGCAGACTTGGTTCGCCACCGGCGGGCCGGCCGAGGTGCTGTTCCGGCCGGCCGATGTCGAGGACCTCGCGACGTTCCTGGCGACGCTGCCGGGCGACGTTCCGGTCACGGTGCTGGGCGTGGGTTCCAACGTCGTCGTCCGCGATGGCGGCATCAAGGGCGTGGTGATCCGGCTGTTGCGCGGCTTCACCGGCATCACCGTCGAGGGCCACGAGGTGGTTGCCGGCGCCGGTGCGCCCGATCTCAACGTGGCGCTGACGGCGCGCGAGCATTCCCTTGCGGGGCTGGAGTTCCTGAGCGGCATACCCGGTACGATCGGCGGCGCGTTCCCGACCAATGCCGGCGCTTACGGCAGCGAGTTGGCCGAGGTGTTGATCTCGGCCCAGGCGGTCGATCGCGCGGGCAGGATCTTCACCGTGACGCCGAAGCAGCTCGGCCTTTCCTACCGGCACAGCGATGCGCCGGCGGACTGGATCTTCACCTCGGCACGGCTCAGGGCTGCGCCCGGTGACCAGCTTGCGATTGCGCGGCGCATCAACGAGATCGACGCTGCGCGCGCCGACTCCCAGCCGCGCAGCCGGACCGGCGGCTCGACCTTCGCCAACCCGCCCGGCCACAAGGCATGGGAGCTGATCGACGCCGCCGGCTGCCGCGGTCTCGCGGTCGGCGGCGCGCAGGTCTCGGAGAAGCACACCAATTTCCTGATCAACACCGGCGCCGCCACGGCTTCCGACATCGAGAAGCTGGGTGAGGAGGTGCGCCGGCGCGTGTTCGACAAGAGCGGCGTACAGCTCCAGTGGGAGATCCGGCGCCTCGGAGAGTTCGCATGAGTCGCAAGGTTGCGGTCCTGATGGGCGGCTGGTCGCCCGAGCGCGAGGTTTCGCTGGTGAGCGGCAAGGCCTGCGCAGAAGGTCTGCGCGAAGGCGGACATGATGTCATCGAGTACGACGTCCAGCGCGACCTGCGCGCCCTGATCGAATTCCTGCGGCCGGCCAAGGGCGGCGGTCCCGACGTCGTGTTCAACGCCCTGCACGGCAAGTACGGCGAGGACGGCTGCATCCAGGGTGTGCTGGAAGTGCTGGCTGTGCCCTATACACATTCCGGTGTGCTAGCCTCGGCCATCGCGATGGACAAGCCGATGGCCCGCCACGTCTTCACCTCGCTCGGCATGCGCGTCGCCGAAGGCCGGGTGATCGAACGGCAGTCGCTTGCCTGGGGCGATCCCATGCCGCGACCTTATGTTGTGAAGCCGATCGACCAGGGTTCCAGCGTTGGCGTGCACATCGTGCGCGAAGGCGACAACCTCGCCGCAGTGGAGCTCGCGGAGGCGAAGTTCGGCAATCGGGTCCTGGTCGAGAAGTTCGTGCCGGGTCGGGAGCTCACGGTCGCGGTCATGGGCGACAAGCCGATCGCCGTCACGGAGTTGAGGCCGCGCACGCGCTTCTACGACTACGAGGCCAAGTACACCGACGGCGTCACCGAGCATCTCGTGCCGGCACCAATCCCGACCGAGGTCTACGAGCTCGCCAAGGATTGGGCGCTCATGGCGCACGAGGCGCTGGGCTGCAGCGGGCTCACCCGCACCGACCTGCGCTGGGACGAGTCCAAGCCCGACACCAGCGGCCTGGTGGTGCTGGAGATCAACACCCAGCCCGGCATGACGCCCCTGTCGCTGGCGCCGGAGCAGGCCAAGTGGGCCGGCATCTCGTGGTCGCAGCTCATGACCTGGATGGTCGACAATGCGAGGCATCCGGCATGAAGGCGGATCCCACCGAGGCACCCCGCAGGCGCGACTACGATCGCCGCAAGAAGCGTGCGCCGATCAAGAAGATCGGCCGCCCGTTCTGGCGCCAGCCGCTGGCGCTCGGCCTGATCGTGATGCTGCTGGGAGCCGGCGGTGGCGGCGGCTGGTGGGCCTGGCACGAGGGTTGGCTGGTCGAGGCGCGCAACCGCCTGGACGCGATAGGCCTTGCCATCGTCGGCGCCGTCACGCCCTTCAAGCTGGTCGACGTCTCGGTCGAGGGCCGCGATTATGTCGAGCGCAGCGCTATCCTGGATGCGCTCGGCGTCAAGGCGGGCGATTCACTGCTGGGCATCGACCTGCAGGCCTCGCGCCAGCGGCTCGAGGCGATCGACTGGGTGGCCAGCGCCACCGTCGAGCGCCGCCTGCCCGACACGCTCTACGTCACCCTGGTCGAGCGCCGCGCCGTCGCCATCTGGCAGAACGGCGACGAATACACGCTGATCGACCGCGACGGCCGCACCGTGCGCGCCAGCCGCATGCCGCCGGGCGCGGAGAAGCTCCTGCTGCTGGGCGGCCCCGGCGCGCCCGAGCATGTCGGCGAGCTGCTGCTGCTGCTGGCCTACGAGCCTGACGTTGCACGCGATCTGCGCTCGGCCGTGTGGGTCGGCCAGCGCCGCTGGAACCTGGTGCTCAACAACGGCGTCGAGATCTGGCTGCCCGAGGAGGATGCGGTCGCCGCCCTCCAGCAGCTCGTGAAGCTCGACGACAAACACAAATTGCTCTCGCGCGAATTCGGCGTCGTCGATCTAAGATTGCCGGACAAGCTCTATCTCAGGAAACGCTCGGGCGATGCGACGCCTGGACCGGTGTGAAATGCTCGGTGAAGCATTAGTGTAAGCGTAGCGACGGGGGAGATCGTGGCTAAGACAAGAAACGGCGTGATTGCGGCTCTCGATATCGGCACCAGCAAGGTCGTCTGCTTCGTGGCGCGCGTGGACGGCCAGGGCTTGCGCGTGGTCGGTATCGGCCATCAGCCGGCACAGGGCATGCGATCGGGCAACATCGTCGACATGGAAGCCGCCACGCGCGCCATCTCATCGGCAGTGTCGACCGCGGAAGAAATGTGCGGCGAGCACGTGCGCGAGGTCATCGTCGGCGTGAGCGGCGGCTCGGGCGCCTCGCACCACCCGAGCCTCGCCCTCGCCATCGGCCACCATGAGATCGGCGAGCGCGACGTGCGCCGCGTTCAGCAGCACATCCACCTGCCGGCCGAGACCGCCGACCGCGACATCATCCACTCTGAAGCCATCGGCTTCTCGGTCGACGGCACGCCGGTGCGCGATGCGCGCGGCATGTTCGGCGAGCGGCTGGGCGTGGAAGTCCACCTGGTGACGGCGGCCAGCGGGTCGATGCGCAACCTGCAGGTCTGCGTGCGCCGCGCCCATCTCGAGATCGCCGACCGTGTCGTGGCGGCCCATGCCGCCGGCCTCAGCTCGCTGGTGTCCGACGAGCGCGACCTCGGCGTCACCCTGATCGATATGGGCGGCGGCACGACCTCGATCGCCGTCTTCTACGAAGGCCATCTCGTGCACGTCGACAGCATCCCGGTCGGCGGCGAGCACGTCACGCGCGACATCGCCCGCGGATTGTCGACGCCGCTCGCCCATGCCGAGCGCATGAAGACCCAGATCGGCCGCGCCGTCGCCAAGCCCAACGACGAGTACGACATCATCGACGTGCCGCTGATCGGCGAGGAGGATCGCACGCGCCCCAACCACATCCCGCGCTCGATCCTGGTCGGCATCATCCGGCCGCGCGTCGAGGAGACATTCGAGCTGGTCCGCAGCCGACTCGAGGCCAGCGGTGTGGATAAGTTGGCCGGCGGACGCGCCGTTCTGGTCGGCGGCGGCTGTCAGCTCGACGGCGTGCCCGAGGTCGCCGCGTCGATTCTCAACAAGAAAGTGCGCACCGGCGGTCCGCTGCGCCTCGCCGGACTCGCGGATTCGACCGGTGGCCCGGCGTTTTCGGCGGCGGCCGGTCTTCTTT